>CAZWCU010000007.1:32136-39756 GCA_964632715.1 uncultured Bifidobacterium sp.
GTGACGCCGACGAAGCGCCCGTCGATGACGATCGGCACCGTCTGCTCGACGATGCAGTCGTAGAACGCCTGCACCTCCTTCAGCGACGCGGCGTTGATGCCCGCCACCACCTTCGGCGTGTTGATCAGCGTGTGCTGCCGGTTGCCGGGATCGATGCGTTCGGGCGAGTAGCCGAGGTGGTAGCTCTCGCCGGCAACCAGACCGCTGGCGGCATCGAGGATCGGCGCGACCAGCTCCTCGGTGGTGCCGGGGTAGGTGGTGCTCTCCAGCACCACCATCGCTCCCTCGCGCAGGTGTGGCCCGAGCGTGCTCGCCGCCTGCTCCACCGCCGACAGGTCGGGCATGCGATCACGCAACGGCGTCGGCACGCTGATCACCGCCACGTCGAAGCCGGCCAGGTCGGCCGGGTCGTCGGTGGGCAGAAATCCGACGCGCAACGCCGCGGCGAGCTCGACGTCGCTCACGTCGCCCACGTAGCTGCGACCGGCGCGCAGTTCGCGGACTCGGTCGGCGGAGGTGTCGAAGCCGATCACCCGGAAGCCGAGCTGCGCGGCGCGCATGGCCAGCGGCAGACCGACGTATCCCTGCCCCACCACCACCAGCGTGCGCGTGCCGTCGCCCGTCATTGTGGCTGCAGTTCCTTCATCGTCACGCCGGCCGCGTGATCCACGCCCGTGCCGCGCAGCACCATCGGAACGGTGCGCAGCAGCAGCGACAGGTCGAGGCGCAGGGTTCGCGTGTCGACGTACTCCACGTCGAGCGCCAGCCGCTCCGGCCAGTCGACGGTGTTGCGGCCGGCCACCTGTGCCAGCCCGGTGATGCCCGGCTTCACCTCCAGGCGGCGGCGCTGGTCGGGCGTGAACCGCGGCAGGTAGTGCACCGGCAGCGGTCGTGGGCCGACGAGGGTGATGTCGCCGCGCAGCAGGTTGAGCAGCGACGGCAGCTCGTCGAGGCTGGCGCTGCGCAGCAGGCGGCCGAACCCGTCGATCCGTTCGTGATCGAACTCCGGCGCCTCACGACCCGGCGCGGGCGCCCGCATCGAGCGGAACTTGAGCAGTTCGAACGGTCGCCCGTCGCGGCCCGATCGTCGCTGGCGGAACAGCACCGGCGCGCCCAGACGCACGCGCACCACCACCGCCACGGCCGCGAACAGCGGCGACAGGAGGACCAGACCGAACGTGGCCACGGCGACGTCGACCACTCGGCGAACGCGATCCGCAGCACTCACGCCGCACCGTGCCGAACGGTCGGCATCGGTCGCGCGGGTGCGCCCACCACTCGTGCGCCGGCCGGCACGTCGTGCACCACGACCGAGCCGCCGCACACGATGGCATCGGCAGCGACGGAGCGCAGCGGCAGCACCGTGGCACCGATGCCGACCAAGGCGCGATCGCCCACCGACACGCCGCCACCGAGCGCCACTCCCACCGACACGTGCGCACACGCTCCGATCACGCAATCGTGGTCGACCGAGCACCGAGTGTTGAGCACCGCCCCGTCGCCCACGACTGCGGCAGCGTTGACCACCGCGCCCGCGAGCACGGCCACACCGGCACCCAGCGAGGCGCCCGGCGAGATCATCGCAAACCGGCTGATGGCGTTGACCGGCGGCAGGCCGGCAGCGATGCACGCCTCGGTCAGCCGCTGGCGAATGGCGTTGTCGCCGACCGCGACGAACGAGTGCGTGGCGCCCACCTCAGCCGCCACCGAGACCAGGTCGTCGGTGCGACCGACGACCGGCACGGGCAGGCCGACCGCACCGATGCCGTCCTTGCTGACGCAACCGACCACCACGTGGCCACTGTCGGCGAGCGCCTCGAGGCAGACGCGCGCGTGCCCGCCCGCTCCCACCACCAGCACTCGTCGATCCGAGGAGCCGTGCTCCCCCGTGTCAGCCATCGCGGCCGACTGTAGTGGTGCGGTCGTGGACGGTCGCGGCTTGCCGACGGTCCCCGAATTGACACCTGGGCCAGGATTACGATTCGACGATCGGCGTCGCACTGCATACTTCCCGCATCAGAGTCTCCGCGTCGGCCGATGACCCGCGCTACGACAACTGGTGGCGCACGCTGGTGGTCGCCGCCAGCGACGCGCTCTGCTGGCCGCTCGCCGTCGCCTTCGCCGCCGCGGTCGAGGAGTGGCCGTTGCGAGCGCATCCGGTCGCCTCCGTCGCGCTGATCGGCATGTTCGCCCAGGTGGCCGTCGGTTTCTCGACCGGGCTGTACCGCCGCCGCTTCCAGCCGTTCAGCTTCGAGGAGATCGGCGTCACCGCCCTCTCGGTCGGTCTCGCGGGCACCATCGCGATGGCGGCCGACCAGTTGCTCGGTGCGCAGCAGTTCGGCCACCGCGCGGTGTGGGCCACCGCTACCGCGGCCGCGATGGTGCTCACGCTCCGGTATCTCCGGCGGCTGCGTGCCCGACGCGTGCGCACCCAACGCGCGATGCACCGCACGCCCGTCATCGTCATGGGCGCCGGCGAAGGTGCCGTGCGCGTGGTGCGTGCGATGATCGAATCGCCGGTCAGCCCCTACCGGCCGGTGGCGCTGCTCGACGACGACTCCAGCAAGCGCAGCCTGCGCATCATGGGCATCCGCGTGCTGGGTCGCTTCGACGACCTGCCGCGCATCGCCCAGTCCCTGCGCGCCGAAGCGGTCGTGCTCGCCATCCCATCGGCCGCACCCGAGCTGCTGCGGCGACTGCACAGCGCCGCCGAGCAGGTCGGCCTGCAGACGCTGGTGCTGCCACCCGTGCAGCAGTTGATGGGCACCGGCTCCACCGCCGAGCTCCGGTCGTACACCGACGAGGACGTCCTGCGTCGGCGCATGGTGAACATCGACATGGAGGCCGTCCGCACGCTCATCAGCGGCCGGCGAGTGCTGGTCACCGGTGCCGGTGGCTCCATCGGCTCCGAGCTCTCGCGCCAGATCGCGCAGCTCGGCCCGCAGACGCTGGTGGTGCTCGACCGCGACGACTCGCTGCTGCACGCCGTCGTGCGGTCGCTCGGCAACGAGGCCGTGGTGTTCCCGGTGCTCGCCGACATCCGCGACGCCAGCCGCCTCGCCGAGGTGTTCGCCGACTACGCGCCCGAAGTCGTGTTCCACGCGGCGGCGCTGAAGCACGTGCCCGCCCTCGAGTCGGCGCCGGACGAAGGGTGGAAGACCAACGTGCTGGGCACCCGCAACGTGCTGCTGGCCGCCGAGGCAGCCGGCGTGCAGCGGTTCGTCAACATCAGCACCGACAAGGCTGCTGAGCCGGTCAGCGTGCTCGGTCGCACCAAGCGCCTCGCCGAGCAGCTCACTGCGGCCACCGCCGAGCGCACCGGGCGGCGCTACGTGTCGGTGCGGTTCGGCAACGTCATCGGCAGTCGCGGTTCGGTGATGGAGACGTTCCAGGCGCAGATCGAGAGCGGTGGGCCGGTCACGGTCACGCACCCCGAGGTCACCCGCTTCTTCATGGCCGTGCGAGAGGCCGTTCGTCTCACGATGCAGGCGGCCACGATGGGGTCACCGGGTGAGGTACTCGTGCTCGACATGGGTGCTCCGGTGAAGATCGTCGACGTCGCCCGTCAGCTCATCGAGCAGTCCGGCCGCAGCATCGAGATCCGCTACACGGGTCTGCGACCCGGCGAGAAGCTGCACGAGGTGCTGCTGTCGCCCGGCGAGCTGGCCACTCGTCCGCACCACCCACTCATCGACCACGTGCAGGTCCCGGCCATCTGGCCGCAGCTCGGCGATCGCTACGACGGTTCTCTCGTCGAACCGTCGGCGGCGCCCGTCGTGGCTCCGGCGACGGTATCCGACGCGGACCGTCGCACGGCCGCGCTCGTCGCGGCGACACCGGGCAGCTATGCGGCCGGCTGAGCGCTCGCACCGGCACCACGTGGCCGCGCTGCTCGCCGTCGCGTTCCTGGTGCTCACCGCATCGTTCGATGGCGCTGCCGCGCAGGCGCGCACCGTGCCGATCTATCCGCCCAGCTCCACCACCGTGGCCACCGACAAGTCGCGCTACTCCTCGGGCGACGAGGTCGTCATCAGCGCAGCCGGGTTCCTCCAGTGCGCCGGCGACATGGTCACCTTCGTCATCACACCTCCCGGCGGCGGCACTCCGGTCGTGGTCTCCACTGTCGCGCTGCCCGACGGCACCGCCACCGTCACCGTCACCGCTCCGGAGGTCGCCGGCACGTACACGGTGGTGGCGTCGAGCACGCAGCTGTGCAACGACGCAGAGACCGACTACCTCGTCGAGACCGACCCGCCGACGCCCACCACCGTGCCCGGTGGCCCAGGGCCCACACCCACGCCGGCACCTGGCGGCGCGACCCTGCCGCGCACGGGCGCGGACCTGCAGCGCTGGATCAGCAACGCGGTCACCGTGGTGTTCGTCGGCGGCGGACTGTGGCTGGTCGCGTGGCGTCGCCGCCAGGCGCGTTCGGCCTCCTGACCAGGCCCGCAGCTGGTCGATCTCACGCGCCGCGGGCTGAGCCGCGAGTCGGTGACGCTGACCGACTGATCAGCATCACTGTCTGCTGCATCAGTAAGTAGCAACGAGGTGTGCGCGTCGTTAGTGTCGCATCGCTTTGTGCCGGAAGGACCGGCCGAAAGGAAGCGATCTCACCTCCCACGTCGTTGCAGAACGGCATGTGTCTCGAAAGGACGCAGCGATGAACACTCTGAGCACCACTGTTGTTGCCAGCCAGTCCACCTTCAGCCAGAACGGCCGCAAGGGCATCTCGTACGACTGGCAGAGCCTGTACGCGGCGGCCGAGGCCGCCACCATCGACACCGAGCTCGCTGCTCTTTCTCCCGCACTGGCCGAGTGAGCCGCACCCCGTCACGGGTGCTGGTGCTCGGCTGCGGGTCGGTCGCCCAGTGCACCGTCCCGCTGCTGATTCGTGACCTGGGCCTCGAGCCCGCCAACGTCACCATCGTCGATTTCGTCGACAACCGCTCGCGCGTCGCGTCGTCCCTCGCTGCGGGCGTCCGCTACGAGCAGGACCGGCTGACGCCCGACAACCTCGACGAGTTCCTCTCGGCGCGGGTGGGCGATGGCGACCTGCTGCTCGACCTCGCGTGGAACATCGACAACCCCACGATCCTGCAGTGGTGCCGCGACAAGGGTGTCCGCTACCTCAACACCAGTGTCGAGGTGTGGGACCCGTACGACGACCTCGAGGCCACCTCGCCGCTCGACCGCACGCTGTACGTGCGGCACATGCAGCTGCGGCGGATGAAGGCCGGCTGGCCCGACAACAAGGGCGCGACTGCGGTGCTCGAGCACGGCGCCAACCCCGGCTTGGTCAGCCACTTCGCGAAGCAGGCGTTGGGTGAGATCGCCACCCGCATGCTCAGCGACGGGCTCGCCGGCTCCAGCGCCGCCGCGTTCGAGGCAGCGCTCGCCGAGCAGCGCTACAACTCGCTGGCGATGCTCACCGGCACGAAGGTCATCCACATCGCGGAACGCGACACGCAGATCTCGTCGGTGCCCAAGCGCACCAACGAGTTCGTCAACACGTGGTCGGTCGACGGCCTGTACGAGGAAGGCATCGCGCCCGCCGAGATGGGTTGGGGCACGCACGAACGGCGGCTGCCGGCCAATGCCTTCGTGCACAGCGGCGAGGGTCCGTGCAACCAGATCTGCATCGCGCGGCCGGGCATCGAGACCTGGGTGCGCAGCTGGGTGCCCAGTGGCGAGATCCGCGGGATGGTGGTGCGCCACGGCGAGAGCTTCACGATGAGCGAGCACCTCACCGTGGCCGACGAGTTCGGCAACGCGGTGTACCGCCCCACCGTGCACTACGCCTACCACCCGAGCGACGCGGCCATCAACAGCGTGCTCGAGCTGCGCATGCGCGGCTGGGAGATGCAGCCCGAGCAGCGCATCCTCAACGACGAGATCATCAGCGGCCGCGACGAGCTCGGCGTGCTGCTGATGGGCCACCCGTACAAGAGCTGGTGGACCGGATCACTGCTGTCGATCGACGAGGCGCGGGCAATCCTGCCGCACCAGAGCGCCACCACCATGCAGGTGGCCGGCAGCATCGTCGGTGCTGTTGCGTGGATGATCGAGCACCCCTCGGAAGGTGTGTGCGTGCCCGACGACCTGCCGTGGGACGCCGTGCTCGGCGTCGCTCGGCGCTACCTGGGCACGCTGCACTCCGGCCCCAGCGACTGGGACCCCGTGTCGAGTCGCCGCGACCTGTTCGCCCGCTTCAGCAGCGAGGCGCAGCACGTCGACCACGACGACCCCTGGCAGTTCACCAACTTCCAAGTCGACTGACCCACGCGCCGGTCCGAGGCTTTCCTCCAGCTGGGGCTCATCCGAGGGTTTGTGCGGGCGAACCCTGGACGTGAGCCTCGGGTTGGACGAAAGCCTCGGACTGGGATCGTGACGTTGACAAATTGCCGGGGTTCCAGGCAGACTGGCAGCCGTGACTCGCACCCGTGGCCTCCTTCTGCTTATGTAGGGCAAGCGCCACATACTTCGCGCTTGCCCGCACGCCCCAGCCTCCGAGGCCGGGGCTTCTTGCTTTTTCCGGCCAACTTCTCGCACACACTCCCCCTCTCGCACAAGGACGCACCCGACATGTCACCGCAACCCGTCAACCCGAAACCGATGCCCTTCCAGAAGTACGAACGCTTCGTGCCGATCGTGCTCCACGACCGCACCTGGCCGAACAAGGTGCACGAGCAGGCACCGCTGTGGTGCAGCGTCGACCTGCGCGACGGCAACCAGGCCCTCATCGACCCGATGGACCCGCAGCGCAAGCGCCGCATGTTCGACACGCTGGTGAAGATGGGCTTCAAGGAGATCGAGATCGGTTTCCCCTCCGCCAGCCAGCCCGACTTCGACTTCTGCCGCCAGCTGATCGACGACGACCTGATCCCCGACGACGTCACCATCCAGGTGCTCACCCAGTGCCGCCCGGAGCTGATCGAGCGCACCTACGAGGCCATCGCCGGCGCCCGCCAGGCGATCGTCCACTTCTACAACTCCACCAACCCGCTGCAGCGCGAAGTGGTGTTCGGGCTCGACAAGGCCGGCATCATCGACATCGCGGTCAACGGCGCCAAGCTGTGCAAGAAGCTGGAGCAGACGGTGCCCGGCACGCAGGTGCGCTACGAGTACTCGCCGGAGAGCTTCACGCTCACCGAGCCGGAGTACGCGATCGAGGTGTGCCATGCGGTGATGGACGTCGTCGAGCCCACCCCGGAGAACCCGCTCATCCTGAACCTGCCCGCCACCGTGGAGTGCTACACGCCCAACGTGTACGCCGATGTCATCGAGTGGTTCGGCCGGCACATCCGCTCACGCGACAGCGTGGTCATCAGCCTGCACCCGCACAACGACCGCGGCACGGGCACGGCGGCAGCGGAGCTGGCGATGCTGGCCGGCGCCGATCGCGTCGAAGGCACGCTGTTCGGCAACGGCGAGCGCACGGGCAACGTCGACGTGGTGAACCTGGCGATCAACCTGATGGTCAACGGTGTCGACCCGAAGCTCGACATCAGCGACATCGACGCGCTGCGGCGAGTGGCCGAGTACTGCAACCGCCTGCCGGTGAGTCCTCGCCACCCCTTGGTCGGCGACCTCGTCGACCCCGCGGTCAGTGGCAGCCACACG
>CAZWCU010000008.1:0-12817 GCA_964632715.1 uncultured Bifidobacterium sp.
CTGCGGCTCACGCACAGCTCGACGCCGAGGTTGCTCTCGTCGCGGTACGGCCCGAGCGTGATGCGACCCTGCGTGGGCTTCAGGCCCACCAGCCCGCACGCCGACGCGGGGATGCGGATGCTGCCGCCGCCATCACTCGCATGCGCGATGGGCACCATGCCCGCGGCCACCGCCGCGGCCGCTCCGCCGCTGGACCCGCCGGGGGAGTGGTCCGTGTTCCACGGGTTGCGGGTGGCACCCCACGCCGTCGGTTCGGTGCACGGCAGGCTGCCGAACTCGGGGCTGTTGGTGCGCCCGGCGATGACGAACCCGGCGGCCCGGTAGCGCGAGACCAGGGTGGTGTCGGTGGCCGACAGCGGCATGGTGTCCTTCAACGCCTGGCACCCGTTGGTGAGCGGCTGGCCCGCGTAGTGCGCCCACAGATCCTTGAGCAGCGTCGGCACACCGCGGAACGGTCCCTCCGGCAACGGCCCGGCCGCCGTGGCGCGTGCCTCGTCGAACCAGCGGATGATGACCGCGTTCAACGCCGGGTCGATCGCCTCGATGCGCTCGACGGCCGCCTCGAGCAGCTCGAGCGGCGAGACCTCACCGCGTCGCACGAGGTCGGCCTGGTCGGTGGCATCGAGCCAGCGGGTGTCGTCAGCGAGTGAACTCATGCGTGTTGTGTAGCACTTCGCCAGTAGCTTGAGCAGCCCTGTGACGTCCGTGGAACCCGCCGCTCCGTTCGCCATGACCACCGGCGAGGTGCTCCGCTACGGCGGCGTCCGCTCGCTGCTCGTCGCCAACGCCGTCCTCTACACGGGTGTCTCGTTGCAAGCCGCGGCGCTCGCGCTGCAGGCGTTCCGCATCTCGGGCAACGAAGCCGACCTGGGCTGGATCGGCCTCTGTGAGTTCCTCCCCGCCGCCCTGCTGGTGCTGGTCACCGGCACCGTGGCCGACCGCTTCGACCGCAAGAAGATCGCGCTGTTCGCGATCATCGGTGAAGTGCTGTGTGCCATCGCGTTGCTCGCGTACGCCACCACGGACCCCACCGAGGTCTGGCCGCTGTTCGTCATCGCCTTCTTCTACGGCGTCAGCCGCGCGTTCCTTGCGCCGTCCATCCGGCCGATGCCGGCGATGGTGGCACCGGAAGGTGGCATCCCGAAGGTGGTCGCGCTGTACTCGGCCACGTGGACCGGCGCGATGATCGTCGGGCCTGCGCTCTCGGGCCTGCTCTACGCGGTGTCGCCGTCGATGCCCTACGCGGGCTCGGCGCTGCTCATCGGCTCCGCCGGCGTGCTCGTCGCGAGGTTGCAGTTCGTGCGCCGGCCCGACGCTCCCGCGGCCGGCGATCGCCCCACGTTCCGTACGGCCGTCGAGGGTCTCGTCTTCGTGTGGCGCACACCCATCCTGCTCGCAGCCATCGGTCTCGACCTGTTCGCCGTGCTGTTCGGTGGCGCGGTGGCGCTGCTGCCCGTCATCGCCGAGGAGCGGCTCGACGTCGGTGAGGTGGCGTACGGGTTCCTGCGCGCAGCACCCGGCATCGGGGCCGCGCTGATGGCCGTGTTCCTCGCGATCAAACCGCTGAACCGGCACATCGGTCGCGGGTTGCTGGTGTCGGTGTTCGTGTTCGGCGCGGGCACCGTGGTGCTCGGGCTCACCCGGTCGTACGTGATCGCCTTCGCCGCGCTCATCGTCCTGTCCGGCGCCGACATGGTGAGCGTCTACATCCGCGGGTCGCTGGTCCCGCTCGTCACGCCCGACGCGAAGCGGGGCCGGGTGATGGCGGTCGAGAACGTGTTCATCGGCGCGTCGAACGAGCTGGGCGCGTTCGAGAGCGGGTTGGTGGCGCAGTCGATCGGCACGCCCGCCACTGTCATCGGTGGCGGCGTCGCCACCATCGCGGTGGTCGGTGTGTGGTGGTTGTCGTTCCCGGCGTTGCGCAAGATCGATCGGTTCGAAGACCTCGGGCACTGAGCCGGGGTGCCGCGGCTCAGCGGCGCTTCATCAACCAGCGAAGTCGCTGCGCCCGCTCGTATGCGGACTCGGTGGCGAGCTGGCCGATGCTGCTCGACAGGGTGGGGTACACGTGCACCGAGTCGGCGAGCTCGTCGAGGCGCATCTCGCGATGCACGGCCAGCGACAGCTCGTGGATCATCTCGCCGGCAGCAGGTGCGAGCACATGGGCGCCGACGATCCGGCCCTTCGCCGTGACCACCATCACCGCGCCGTCGGCGTGGGCTTCGGCGCGAGCGCGGTCGTTGTGCGTGAGGTCGATGCGGAACACGTCGGTGTCGTTGCCGTAGAGGTGCTCGGCTGCATCGACCGTGAGGCCGACGCTGGCCAGCTCCGGGTCGGTGAACACGCACGACGGAACGACCGCGCCGACGCTGCCCTTGCCGGGGAAGAACATGTCGCGCACCGCTTTCACCGCCTCGTGGCCGGCAGAGTTGGAGAGCAGCCGCCGACCGGCGAGATCACCCGCCGCGTACACGGACCGAATCGACGTGCGGCTGCGCTCGTCGACCTGCACACCGCGCGGCGTGAGCTCGATGCCCAACTCCTCCAGTCCGAGCTCGTCGGTGCTCGCCCTGCGTCCGGCGGCGATCAGCACGCCACCGACGGGGACCTCCACCTTCGTGCCGTCGTCGCCCACCGTCGCGTGCACGACGAAGGTGCCGTCGGGCGCGGCCTCGATGCGGCGCACATCGGCGCTGCAGTGCACGACCACGCCTTCGTCGACCAGCAGTTCGGTCAGCCGCTCGACGAGTGCAGGCTCTTCGCGTGGTAGCAGGTGCCGCGCTCGTTGGAGGATGGTGACCTCGACACCGAGGCGGCGCAACGCCTGCGCCATCTCCACGCCCATCGGGCCTCCACCGATGATGGCCATCGACTCGGGAGGCTGCGAGAGCGCGAACAGGTTCTCGCTGGTGAGCACGTGCTCCGGCAGCAGCCCGTCGATCGGCGGAACGTGTGGCCGGCTGCCGGTGCAGAGCAGCACGAAGCGAGTCGTCAGCACCACCGCCTCGCCGTGCTCGGGCTGCACGGTGACCTCGGTGGCGCCGCTGAGTCGAGCGTGACCGGTGAACAGCTCGACCCCCATCTCGCGGTAGCGCAGCGGATTGTCGTCGGTGAGGGCGATCTCCGCCTGCACCGCGCGCAGTCGCCGCCACACGGTCGCAAGGTCGATCTGCGGTTCCACCGGGGTGATGCCCACTCGGTGCGCGGTACGCATGGTGTGCGCGGTGCGGGCGCTGGCGAGCAGCGCCTTCGAGGGCACGCACCCGGTCCACAGGCAGTCGCCGCCGAGGCGTCCGCGGTCGACGGCTGCCACGCGCAGACCGAGGCCCGCCGCGAACTCGGCGGCAGTGAGCCCCGCCGAACCCAGTCCCACGATGACGAGGTCGTAGCTCATCGGCGCGAACGCTACAGCGACTCGCGTCCGCGCGCTGCGGTCGTCGCGCATGCTCTAATTGGGACACGCCGGGCTTCACACAAGGGGACACGAATGAAGAATTTCGCCAAGGAGTTCAAGAGCTTCATCGCCACGGGGAACATGGTGGAACTGGCCGTCGCCGTCATCCTCGGCACTGCCATCGGTGCGGTGATCAAGTCGTTCACCGACGGCATCATGATGCAGATCGTGGCCGCGATCTTCGGCAAGCCCGACTTCAGCGATGTCACCATCGTGCTCCGCAAGAACGTCGGCACGGTGGTCGGCCCCGACGGCGTCGAGACGTCGGTGGACTCCGAGCTGCAGATCGGCCTGTTCATCAACGCGTTGATCTCGCTGCTGCTCACCGGTCTGGTGCTGTTCATGATGGTGAAGGCGTACAACCGCATGAAGCGCAAGCAGCTGGAGGAGAACCCTCCCGGACCTACCGAGGTCGAGTTGCTCACCGAGATTCGCGACGCGCTCGCGGCTCGCAACTGACGCCATCGCCTGCGGGTGACGCCCGTCTCCTGACTTGCATCGCGGTCGCGCAGTCGGTCCAATAGAGCCAGTCATGTTCTTCCGGCGCGTCTTCTCCCTCCTGGCCCTCGTGGCCGTCGGTGCCGCGTGCGGGCAGGCCGGGTCCACGGGCGACTCCGTCGTGCCCGACACCGTGCCGATCGGTGAGCTGCCGCCGTCGTTGGCGCCGTCGAGCGTCGAGGCTGAGACCACAGTGGTGCGCACGACGGTGCCGCTCACCCCCGACGAGCAGATCGGCGCGCTCGTCGGCGGCAACCGCGTCATCGTCATCGGCGACTCGGTGATGGCCAGCACCGCCAAGCGGTACTCGGGCGACATGTGCGCAGCGCTGGTGCCGCTGGGGTGGCAGGTCGAGCTCGATGCCGAGACCGGTCGCTTCATCGAGTTCGGCCACGAGGTGCTCGACGCGCGGTTGTCGGCGGGGTGGGATGCGAGCGTCATCCTGCTCGGCAACAACTACCGCGACGACCAGGCCCGCTACCGCGAGGAACTGGAGCGCATGGTGCAACGGCTGTCGCCGAACCCGGTCGTGCTGCTGACGGTGAGCGAGTTCACGCCGTCGCGCGCGCAGGTGAACCAGGTCATCTTCGACCTGGCGGAGATCTACGCGAACGTGCTCATCGTCGACTGGGGCGCAACGACGGCGGCCGACCCCACGCTCACCGGCGGCGACGGACTGCACCTCAGCACCGAAGGTCGCGCCGCCCTGGCGCAGCAGGTGGCGCTGGCGCTGGGCACTGCGCCGTCACCCGACGGCCAGTGCCTCACCACCAGCTACGACGACGACTCCACCGGCCCGGTCGACGGCACCACCACCACGGTGCGGCGCAACAACCGGCCGACCACGTCGCAGGGCCAGCCGGCCTCCACGAACCCTCCCGCCACCGATCCGCCGCCGCCGGTCACCGACCCGCCGGCGACCGACCCGCCCACGTCCTGACCCCGATCGCGCTCGTCTGGTCCTACGAATCCCACATTCGCTGTGGATGTGATGCGACCAGTCAGGGCGCGAGCGACTGGAACGGTGCGACCGGCACGTTGCGCAGCACGCCGTAGGCCACGACGGCGAACGGCACGCCGAGGGCGAGCGGCCGGACCAATCGGGGCGGCATGCGCAACGCCGGACGACCCCATGAGGTTCGTGTCCACGACCACCACGCCGCGACGACGGCGACGAGCACCAGTGGCACGAAGAGGTTGTACTGCAGCGCCGACAGCAGGTTGCCGTTGAACAGCTGGTGAAAGCCGCGCGTGAGCCCGCAGCCGGGGCACCACAGGCCGGTCGCAGCCCGGAAGGTGCAGGCGGGGAAGCGGCTGCCGGCGGCGGCAGGGTCGTTGAGCGCGACCAGCGCTGCGGCGCCGGCGAGTGCACAGCCGCAGGCGGCGGGGGCGACCTTGCGCCACACGCTGGTGGGAGCCACGGACACGGTCTGCACGCGGCCAGCGTAGACCAGTCGCCTTCGTCGATTCAGGTGCCATGTGGCGCGCTGGTTGCGGATGCCGTGATCGGCCGCCACGCTGGATGCCCATGTTGCAGGTTCAGGGACTTTCGGTGGAGGTGGGGGGTCGACTCATCGTCGACGACATCTCGTTCACCGTCATGCCCCGCGACAAGGTGGGGCTGGTCGGTCGCAACGGTGCGGGCAAGACCAGCCTGTTCAAGGTGCTCGGCGGCGCTGCCGAGGCCAACAGCGGCAAGGTGGTCCGCAAGGGCGGCTTCGGGTACCTGCCGCAGGACCCGCGCATCGCCGGTGTGCTCGACACCCGGATGGCGGTCACGCACGTGCTGTCGGGCCGTCAGATCGACGAGCAGTTGGATCGCATCGAGAAGCTGCGGGTGGCCATGGAGGCCGACCCCGACGAGCGGGCCATCGCCCGCTACAGCCGTGCGCAGGACGAGTTCGCATCGTCCGGCGGGTACGCCGCGGAGAGCGAGGCGCGCAGCATCATGGCGGGCCTCGGTCTCGCGCCCGACCGCATGGAGCTGCCCATCGGCGTGCTCAGCGGCGGCGAGCGTCGGCGTGTGGAACTGGCTCGAATCCTGTTCGCCGGGAGCGACGTGCTGTTGCTCGACGAGCCCACCAACCACCTCGACATCGACGCGAAGAACTGGTTGCTCGGCTTCATGCGCAACTACCGCGGCGCGTTGCTGGTCATCAGCCACGACCTCGAACTGCTCGACGAAGCCATCACGCGCGTGCTGCACCTCGACCGGCCGGGCGAGGAGAACCTCGGCAACCTGGTCGAGTACAAGGGCACGTACACGCAGTACAAGACATCGCGGGCCAAGGACGAGGAGCGGCTGATCAAGCAGGCGTCGCTGCAGACCAAGGAGATCGCTCGCCTGCAGGCCGTCGTCGACCGCTTCGGCGCGAAGGCCACGAAGGCCGCGATGGCGCACAGCAAGGAGAAGCAGATCGCTCGCCTCGAGGCGCAGCGGGTCCACGTCGGCGCGGGCGATCGCACGCTGCGGATGAAGTTCCCGGACCCGCCCTCGTGCGGCGGCACCGTGCTGATGGCGCGGCACATGTCGAAGGGCTACGGCGGTCCGCCCGTGTTCGAGGACGTCTCGTTCGACCTGGGTCGCGGCGAGCGTCTGCTCGTGCTCGGCCTCAACGGCGCCGGCAAGACCAGCCTGCTGCGCATCCTCGCCGGCGAGACCACCGCCAACATCGGCGACTTCGAGTTCGGCCACCAGGTCACCATGGGCTACTACGCGCAGGAGCACGACAACCTGCGCACGGATCAGACGCTGCTCGAGAACCTGCGCGCCGACGTGCCGTCCAACGTCGTCTACACCGAGACCCAGCTGCGTGCGTTCCTCGGCATGATGGGGCTCAGCGGTGAGAAGGTGTTCCAGCAGAGCGGCACGCTCTCCGGCGGCGAGAAGACCAAGCTCGCGCTCGCGATGCTGATGGTCGGTCGCAACAACCTGCTGCTGCTCGACGAGCCCACCAACAACCTCGACCCGCCCAGCCGGCAGGCCGTCGCCGACGCGCTCACCGGGTGGAAGGGCACCATCGTGTTCGTCAGCCACGACACCGAATTCGTGGAGGCGTTGTCGCCCACCAAGGTGTTGCTGATGCCCGACGGGCAGGTCGACTACTTCAACGAGGACTGGCTCGAGCTCGTCAGCCTCGCGTAGGCAGCGACCGGCAGCGCTTGGTGCGCGCGGTCCGAGAACGAGTCGTCGGTCGGCTCGGTGTACGGTGCGCGTCATGCGCCTCGGATCCATGAGCAATGCCATCAACGCCGGAACGATCGACGAGGTGGTGGCCGAAGCCCAGGCCGCGGTCGAGCTGGGTGCACACACGTTCTGGTCGTCGCAGATCTTCGGCCACGACGCGCTCACGGTGCTGGCCATCGTCGGCCGCGAAGTGCCGGGCATCGAGCTCGGCACGGCCGTGGTGCCCACCTACCCGCGTCACCCGATGATGCTGGCCCAGCAGGCGCTCAGCACTCAGGCCGCCATCAACAGCAGGGGCGACGCCGGGCTCTGTCTCGGCATCGGGCTGTCGCACCAGATCGTCGTCGAGTCGATGTGGGGGCTGTCGTACGCCAAGCCGGTCCGTCACCTGCGCGAGTACCTGTCGGTGCTGATGCCGCTGCTCGAGGGCAAGCCGGTGAAGTTCGACGGTGAGGAGTACCGCGTGCAGGGCGCTGTCTCCGTTGCAGGCAGCAGCCGCCCGTCCGTGGTGGTCGCCGCGCTCGGGCCGCAGATGCTGCGGGTCACGGGCGAGCTGGCCGACGGCACGTCCACCTGGTGTGTCGGGCCCAAGACGCTGGCCGAGCTCACCATCCCCACGTTGCGTCAGGCTGCTGCCGACGCCGGCCGCCCCGACCCCCGTGTCGTGTGCGCATTGCCGGTGTGCGTCACCGACGACGTGGATGCGGCTCGCAAGCGTGCGGCCCAGGTGTTCGCCGTGTACGACACGCTGCCCAGCTACAAGACGATGATGAACCGTGAGGGCGTCGACGGCCCGGGCGGCATCGCCATCGTCGGCACCGAGGCAGAGGTGCGCGACCAGATCGCCCACCTCGCTGCGATCGGCGTCACCGACTTCAACGCCGGTGTGTTCACCAGCGACCCCGACGAGCTGGCCCGCACCCACTCGGTGCTGCGCGAGCTCGTCTGACCCGAGCCCCGCAGCCCGGAGGCGCCGGTTAGCCTGACTCGTCGTGACGGCAGGGTGGCTTCGAGCGGGGTGCGGAGCGGTGCTGCTCGCGGCGTGCGCCGCCAGCCCGGGCGTGTCGTCGTCGCGCAGCGTTGCGTTGCCGACGCCGTTCGACCGTGAGGTGCCGCTGGAGTCCGTCGCGTCGTTGCCCGATGTCGATGCTGTCGACTGGATCCGCTGCGACGACCAGGACGCCCCGTGGGAGTGCGGCACCCTGGAGGTGCCGCTCGACTACCGGCGGCCCGGCGACCTGGGCACGGTGCGCATCGCGGTGACGCGGCTGCCGGCGGCCGAACCTGACCGTCGCATCGGCTCGCTCGTGCTCAATCCCGGCGGTCCGGGTGGATCGGGCCTCGATCTTGCGTGGGGCTATGCCTCGCTGTTCCCCGAGGAGCTGCTCGACCGGTTCGACCTCGTCGGCTTCGATCCGAGAGGAGTCGGCCGGTCCACGGCGGTCGATTGCGGCGACCTCGATCGATCGTTCCGAGTGGTCGAGCGCGACTGCATCGCGCGCAGCGGCTCGTTGTTGCCCTACGTGGGCACGCAGAACGCGGCGCGCGACATGGAGCTGTTGCGGGAAGCGCTCGGCGACGACCAGCTCACCTACCTCGGGTTCAGCTACGGCACCGCCCTCGGTGCCGTGTACGCCGATCTCTTCCCCGAGAGCGTCCGTGCGCTGGTGCTCGACGGCAGCGTCGACCCGGCGGCGGGGGAGTACAACGTCGACGGCACCGCGGTCGGCTCGTTCGGTTCCCCGTTCTACGGCGTGCAGGACTTCGGCGGCACCGTCGACGTGTTCCTCGACCTGTGCGATGCGATCCGCGTCTGCCTGGCCGGGCCGCGCAGTGGTGAGCTGCTCGACGAGCTGTACGGCAGCGTCGGCGATGCCGACACAGACTACTTCGAGGACTGGGACGCGACGGTCACCGCTGGCCAGGTCGACGGCATCGTCACCTCGGCGATGTACAACACCGACCTGTGGGCGCCGCTCGCCATCGGCCTGGCCGATGCGGCCGCGGGCGACGCGAGCACCCTGGCGGCGCTGGGCAGCTTCCTGGAGGCCGGCTATCCGCGAGTGGAGAACTCGTTCGACAACATCACCGAAGCCAACCTCGCCATCTACTGCGCCGACTTCGCCGGCCGACGTGGCGAGTTCGCCGTCGACCGTTGCCGCGGATGGCCCGAGACCGCGGAGCCGATCCCGCCGATCACTCCGGTCGACGTCGCCAACCCGATCGTGGTCATCGGCACCGACGGCGACCCCGCCACGCCCGGGTTCCTGGCGCCGCTGATGGCCGAAGCCCTGGGCGACGCGGTGTCGGTGCGATGGGAGGGCGCCGGGCACACCGCGTTCCTGAACAGTCAGTGCGTCGACCGGCTTGTCGTCGACTACCTCGTCGACCTGGAGGTGCCCAAGAACCGCTCGCGCTGCACGTTCACCGACGACGACAACACCACGGTCGCCCGCGCGCGTCAGGTGTTCGAGGTGGACCGCGACCACTTCCGCATGCGGCTCAACTCCGTGCTCGTCGCGGAGGGCACTCCGGCCGACGATGCCGAGTGCATCGTCGACGGTCTGGTGCGTGATGGCAGCGACGCGGTGCTCATCTATGCCCGCCTCGGTGTGCAGAAACCGGAGTACACCGACCTGCGCGCCGACCTCGAACGCGAGTGCGCCGGCGGCTGAACGGGTCAGCTCAGCTTCACCGGCGTGGCGACGTAGGGCTTGTTGACGAGGTCGAAGAAGTCGTTGCCCTTGTCGTCGACGACGATGAACGCGGGGAAGTCGTGCACTTCGATCTTCCACACTGCTTCCATGCCGAGCTCGGGCATTTCCAGCACCTCGACCTTGGTGATGCAGTCCTGCGCGAGCCGTGCCGCGGGCCCGCCGATGCTGCCCAGGTAGAAGCCACCGTGCGTCTTGCACGCATCGGTGACCGCCTTGCTGCGATTGCCCTTCGCCAGCATCACGAAGCTGCCACCGGCGGCCTGGAACTCGTCGACGTAGCTGTCCATGCGACCGGCGGTGGTGGGGCCGAAGGAACCGCTCGCCATGCCCTCGGGGGTCTTGGCCGGGCCCGCGTAGTACACGCAGTAGTCCTTCAGGTACTGCGGCATCGGCTCGCCTCGATCGAGGCGTTCCTTGATCTTCGAGTGGGCGATGTCGCGCGCCACGACCATCGGGCCGGTGAGCATCACGCGTGTCTTCACCGGGTACTTGCCGAGCTCGGCACGGATGTCGGCCATCGGACGGTTGAGATCGATGTGCACGACCTGGGCGTCGGCGAGATCGTCGTGCGTGACGTCTGGCAGGAAGCGTGCCGGGTCGGTCTCGAGCTGCTCGAGGAAGATGCCGTCCTTGGTGATCTTGCTGAGCATCTGGCGGTCGGCGCTGCAGCTGACGGCCATGCCCACCGGGCAACTGGCACCGTGGCGCGGCAGCCGGATCACGCGCACGTCGTGGCAGAAATACTTGCCGCCGAACTGCGCGCCGATGCCGGTCTGCTGGCTGAGCTCGAGCACCTTCGCCTCCAGTTCGATGTCGCGGAACGCGTGACCCAACTTCGAACCTTCGGTGGGCAGCGAGTCGAGGTAGCGGGCGCTCGCCAGCTTCGCGGTCTCCACCGCCATCTCGGCGCTGGTGCCACCGATCACCACGGCCAAGTGGTACGGCGGGCAGGCGGCGGTGCCCAGCGTCTTCATCTTCTCGAACAACCACGGCAACAGCGACTTCTCGTTGAGCAGCGCCTTGGTCTCCTGGAACAGGTAGCTCTTGTTCGCGCTGCCGCCGCCCTTGGCCATGAACAGGAACTTGTACGCGTCGCCGTCGATGGCGCTGATCTTGATCTCCGCCGGCAGGTTGTTGCCGGTGTTCACCTCGTCGTACATCGTGAGCGGCGCCATCTGGCTGTAACGCAGGCTGCTGGTCTGATACGTGTTGAACACGCCGCGGGCGATGGCCTCTTCGTCGCCGCCGCCGGTGAACACTCGCTCGCCCTTCTTCGCCTTCACGATGGCGGTGCCGGTGTCCTGACACATCGGCAGCACGCCGCCGGCGCTGATGGCCGAGTTCTTCAACAGGTCGAGCGCGACGAAGCGATCGTTGTCGCTCGCCTCCGGGTCGTCGAGGATCTTCGCCAACTGCGCCAGGTGACCGGGGCGCAGGAAGTGCGCGATGTCGCGCATGGCTTCCTGCGTGATGAGCGTCAGCGCCTCGGGGTCGACCTGCAACATGGTGCCCAGCGGCGTGTCGACGGTGCGGACGTGCTCGCTGCTGACCAATCGGTACGGCGTGTCGTCGTGACCCAGTGGGAACAACTCGGTGAACTCGAACTCCGGAGCGTCAGCCATGTGCTCAGGCTAGGCCCGAGGACATGACAGCTGAAATGCAGGTCGCCCATCGTCTCTGTCATGCCCCCGACCTTCGCAGCTCGAGTTGCGTGGATGACACGCTTGGCGGCGCTCGACGGTCCGGATCCGTGGTCCGACTCGCTGTCATGCCGTCCGCCACGTCAGCTCGTGGACAAGACGTGACTCAGAGGGACTTGCGGAGGGTTGCGAGCACATACGCGGGATCGTCGATGACATCGGCCGTCGTGAACTCGAGCACCGTCAACCCGGACTGCTGGAGTGCGTTGCGGCGCCGAGCGTCTCGTTGCCGATCGCGGTCGGACACGTGGCCGAGACGACCGGAGACCTCGACCACGACGGCCTCTCGCCGGAACAGGAAGTCGACGCGTGCGACGTGGGCGCCGTTTCGGCGGAAGATCACCTGCGTCTCGGGACGGCGGACGCCACTCGTTCGCATCAGGCGAAGGAAGCGTCGCTCGAGCAGCGACTCGCCACCGGAATCGAGGAGGAGCTCCCGCAGGAGTGTGACTCCGTGCCGGCCGCGCCCGGAAAGTCGAGCGAGCCGCTTGCGGAGTGTTGGGAGCGACGTTCGCCGCAGTGCGATCGCACGCTCGATGAGTTCCTCGCACTCCGCGGCTGAAGGACGGCTCGCGCAGAAATCGATGATTGCACGTGCCGCGGAGCAGCACCTCACGCCATCGATGGTGATGACATCTCCGTTGTCCCAGCGGGTGGTGGTGTGCAAGGTCGTCCAATGCGGGATCCATCGCCTCGTCCGTGGGACCAGCCATTCGGCATGGGTCGGTGGACGCACCAACACCTCCATCCACGCGAGGGCACTGGTGCCGTAAAGGCCGCCGCGCCGCTCCAGCCATTCGCTGCCGGCGATCACCTGCATCCTGAACGTGAGCTCGGTCGTCGCGTGGCGAAAGTGCATCGGAGTGACCTGCAGCCACCGCCCCTCGTCCTCCCACCGTCGGAATGCGGCAGGGCTGATCTGCAGCTCGGTGAGCTGCCGTGCCCGCACCAACCGATCCCCGGTCGATGCGATTCTGACGAGTTCGAGATCTGAGGCCATACCCAACTGGGCATGGCATGACCCTCACACCGGCAAAATCTCTGTCTCGGTCATCCTTCCGACTGCGGACTCCGCTGGTCGCCGGCATGACACAGACGGCGGATCGGACGGGTCGGCCCGGTGGTCAAAACGAAGGAGTGAAAGCGGCTACTTCAACCGCTTCGGGTTCGCGTTGGCGGGGTCTGCGGGCCACTGGTGCTTGGGGTAGCGGCCGGCCATCTCCTTGCGCACGTCGGCCCAGGTGCCGGCCCAGAAGCCGGG
>CAZWCU010000008.1:12917-14704 GCA_964632715.1 uncultured Bifidobacterium sp.
AGCGGCCGGCCATCTCCTTGCGCACGTCGGCCCAGGTGCCGGCCCAGAAGCCGGGAAGATCGCTGGTGATCTGGATCGGTCGATCGGCGGGGGAGAGCAGCTCCAGCGCCACCGGCACGGTGCCGGCGACTGTCGGGTGCTCACGGAGACCGAACAGGTCCTGCACACGGACGGAGGCCGTCGGCACGTGGCGCGAGTAGTCGATGACCGTGGTGCGGCCGGCGGGCGTGTCGAGGTGCGAGGGCGCCAGCTCGGTGAGGCTGGTCGAGCGGTCCCAGCCCAGCTGCGACGACAGCAACAGCTCGGTGTCGAGCCGTGCCAGGTCGGCCGCGCCGGTGGCCCCGACGAGGTACGGCGCGAGCCACTCGTCGAGGGTGGCCAGCAAGGCCTTGTTGCTCCAGTCGGGCCACTCGTCGCCACCGAGGTGATGGCGGACGAACGCGACACGCGCCCGCAGCAACAGCGCACGCTCCGGCCACTGCAGCGCGGCGAGTCGGGTGGTGCGCACGCGCTCGACGAGTGCGGCGACGGTGGCGTCGCCGGTGGGGGCGGCGCGCACCTGCTCGTCGAGCAACATTCCACCGAG
This sequence comes from uncultured Bifidobacterium sp., assembly GCA_964632715.1. Taxonomy (GTDB): domain Bacteria; phylum Actinomycetota; class Acidimicrobiia; order Acidimicrobiales; family Ilumatobacteraceae; genus UBA668. Next base: position 13,504 of record CAZWCU010000008.1, read on the forward strand.
GCGAGTTTCGACGCGCAGGACCAGGTCGTCGCGCTGCTTGTCCCACACGACGGACTCGCGCCGTTCGATCTGGTCGGCCAACGTCGTGATCACGTCGTCGACGTCGAGCGCGGCGCCGATGCGGATGCGGGCGTTGTCGCGCTTGCCGTCGAGATCGGCTGCGACGACGAACCGTTCGTCGGCGAGCGGATCGGTCGGCGGCGTCCATGCCGACGAGCCGGAGCGCAACTGGAACTGCCCCGGCTGACTACGGCGCACGGCGATGCGATCCGGGTAGGCGAGCGCCAGCGCGATGCCGGCGCGAGCGGCCCGCACGTCGTCGAGATCGAGTCGCATGCCGGCGCGTTGCGCGATGTCGGCGGCGCGGTCGCGCACTCGTCGCACGTCTCGTGAGTCGGCGCGGTCGTGGTACTGGCCGCACACCACGCTCACCCGCAGGCTCAGGTCGGACGGCAGCTCGTCGGGCCGACCCCGGAACACGTCGCGCTCGTCGAGCAGTGCCGCCACCACGCACACCAGCGACCGATCCGCTTCGGCCGCGCCGTCGACCATCCGCGCGAGTCGCGGGTGCAGCGGCAGCGCCAACATGCGTCGCCCGCGGTCAGTGAGTCGACCGTCGTCGGTGAGCGCGTCGAGGCGCACCAGCAGTTCGGTGGCCTGCTGCAGCGTGCGCGCCGGTGGCGCATCGGCCCAGCGCAGCTCGTCGACCGGTGTGCCCCACGCCGCCAGCTCCAGCACCAGACCCGCCAGGTCGACCTGCGTGATCTCCGGCTCCAGGTGCGCGCGCCGGGTGCCGTGCTCGAGCTTGCTCCACAACCGGTACGCAGCGCCGGGTTCCGTGCGCCCCGCGCGACCGGCGCGTTGGTCGGCGCTGGCGCGGCTGGTGCTGACGGTGGTGAGCCGGCTCATGCCGGTGCGCTGGTCGAACCGCGGCACGCGTGCGAGTCCGGCGTCGACCACCACGCGCACACCGTCGACGGTGAGCGACGACTCGGCGATGTCGGTCGACAGCACCACGCGCCGCCGACCCATCGGTGACGGCGCGAGCGCATGGTCCTGTTCGGTCAGCGACAGCGCGCCGGCGAGCGGGTACACATCGACATCGGCAGGGACCGACGACTCGAGCATGCTCTGCCCGCGACGGATCCCTCCGATGCCCGGCCGGAACACCAGCCCGTCGCCGGGCCGCTCGCCCCACGCC
>CAZWCU010000008.1:14714-22352 GCA_964632715.1 uncultured Bifidobacterium sp.
GGGCGCCGTGGGCGGGGCGGTGTGGGCCAGGCGACGGGTCGCTCCGTTCGCCGGCGGGAAAACCAGTACTCCGCCGGGCTGCTCGCGCAACGCCCGGGGCACCAGCGCGGCCATCGCCTCCGGCACCCGGTCCTGCTTGGCCATCGGTGCCCACACCAGATCCACGGGATGCATGCGGCCGTCGCTGCTCGCCACCGGAGTGTCGCTGCCCAGCACCTTCAGCAGTCCCTTGGTGTCGGGTGTCGCACTCATCGCGAGCAGGCGCAGGTCGGGCCGCAACGTGGAGCGCGCATCGAGCAGCAGTGCCAGCCCGAGGTCGGTGGGCAGGTTCCGTTCGTGCACCTCGTCGAACACCACCAGGCCGTACCCATCGAGCGAGGGGTCGTGCTGTAGGCGACGGGTGAGCACGCCTTCGGTGACCACTTCGATGCGGGTCTGACGGCCGATGTGCCGCTCGTCGCGAGTCTGGTACCCGACCGTCTCGCCGACACGTTCGCCGAGCAACGACGCCATCCGCTGTGCGGCGGCGCGAGTGGCCAGCCGGCGTGGTTCGAGCATCACGATCCGTCGCCCCGCCAGCCATGGCTCGTGCAGCAGCACCAGTGGCGCGAGTGTGGTCTTGCCCGCGCCGGGTGGCGCGACCAGCACCGCGGTGCCGTGGTTGCGCAGCGCGTCGGCCACGGCGGGGAGCGCGTCGAGGACGGGGAGATCTGGCAGCTCGACAGGCACCGGCCGCTCGCGACTAGCGATCAGCCGACGGCGGGTGTGCCGTGGAACGGCGAGGGGTCGCCGGCCACCGGAATGGTGGGGGCGATCCACGAGGTGTTGTCGGCGATGACCTTCGCCACGTGACGCCACTCGGCCGAGTTCCAGCCTTCGGCCGCGGCCTGCACGCTGCCGTCGCCACGCACGAACACGAACGCGGGCAGCGTGGCCACACCGAGACCGCGCACGAAGGTGCGGTCGGGGTCGCAGAACACCAGGAACTGGTCGGCGAGCGGCCCGAGGAACTGCTTCGCCTCGTCGGCCGGGCAGGTGAGCACCAGGTTCACGCGCACGTCGGCACCGCGGAACGAATCGAGCACCCGCACCGCGGTCTTCAGCACCCACGAGCTCTCGTTGGTGTACGGGTCGAGCACGACGCTCGCCAGGTGGAAGGTGGTGACCCACTCTTCCAGCGGGCGCGACTCGCCGCCGATGGTGGTGAGGTTGGTGTCGAGAGCAACGGTGCTGGCCACGACCGACCACCGTAGCGCAGCACCCGGTCGTTACGGAAAGGCTGTCGGGCGCTGACCTGCGGCTGTGAGCGCGGAGTCGTGACACAAAGGTGGGGGAGGGGGCGCAGGGCGGGATACGGCGGACGAGCGCCGGTAGGGTCGCGGCGTGCACCCGATCGAGCGACTGCGGTACCTGGCACGGTCGAGCGGCGGCGACCCACGGGTGATGGTGGCCGAGACCGCGTCGGCGTTGCGCGGCATGGGCGTCGACCCCGCGGGACTGGTGGTGGCGTGCCGACGGATCGTCGAGCGGCACCCGACGTCCGGCCCGCTGTGGTGGCTGTGCGCGCACATGCTGACGTCGGGCGATCCGTTCGGCACGGCGCGTCGGTTGGCCGACGAGATCGACGACGACCGGACCGCCGAACAGCTCATCGACGCACTGCCGGCCGATGCCACCGTCTGCGTCGTGGGCTGGCCCGATCTGGCCGGCGAAGCACTCCTCCGCCGCGGCGACCTGGCTGTGCTCGCGCTCGATACCGACGACCAGGGCGCATCGTTCGTCCGCCGGCTCGATCGGGCCGACGTCGACGCGGAGGTCATCGATGCCGGTGGCATCGCCGGCGCCGTGCTCGCCGCGGACCTGGTCATCGTCGAAGCGCTCGCCGCGTCGAGCACCGAGATCATCGCGGCGCGCGGCAGTCGTGCGGCAGCGTCCGTCGCGTACTGCAGTGAGGTGCCTGTGTGGGCAGTGGTCGGTGTCGGCCGGTGCCTGCCCGAGGCCGGCTTCACCTCGCTGGTGCAGCGGGTCGCCGACGTGCGGGTGCCGTGGCTGGCCGAGGCCGACGTGGTGCCACTGGGCCTGTGCTCCCACATCGCCGGCCCGGCAGGTGTCGGGCTCGTCGGCGACGTCGTCCTGACCCCCGAGTGCCCGCTCGCCCACGAACTGCTCTGAACACGTTCCATCCGAGGCTTTGCTCCAACCCGAGGGTTTCCTGCGGGAAATCAACGCGGAAAACCTCGGACCGTGCCGAGTTGGAGGAAAGCCTCGGTTTGGTCAGCGTTGGCCGCTGCGGGCTGGGACGTTGCCGGCGGCTTCGGCGAGGCGCTCGGCGTAGCCGGCGAGGTCGTGGTCGATGTTGCCCACCGTGACCCGCAGCGATGGCTCGTCGTCGCGCACCATGAACGGCTCGCCGGGCGCGGCGCCGATGCCCTGCGCGGCCAGGGTGAGCAGCGCGGAGCGCTCGTCGGCCACCTGCATCCACAGGTTGATGCCGTCGGTGCCGGTGAACCCGACTCCCGCACCAGCGAGCACAGCGGTGACTGCCCGCCGGCGCGCCGCGTACTCGTCGCGCGCCGCCGCGACCGCATCGATGGTGGGCTGGTGATCGAGCATCGCCACCAGCACCGCCTGCAGGATGCGGCTGCTCCAGCCAGGCCCGAGCAGGCGACGATTGGCCACCGCGCTGACCACGTCGCCGGCGCCGCCGACGGCCGCGAGGCGCAGGTCGGGGCCGTGGCTCTTCGAGTAGCTGCGGATGTGGACCGTGCGCTCGGGCAGCCACTGCCCGAGGCTGACGAGTGCGCCACTGGCGATGTCGCCGGAGTGGTCGTCCTCGACGATGGTGGCCGAGCTCGCCGCGAGCACCGCGGCCAGCTGCGCGCCGCGCTCGGGCGTGAGTGTGATGCCGGTGGGGTTGTGCGCCCGCGGCTGCAGGAACACCGCGGAGGCGCCGGTGGCGAGCGCGGCAGCAAGACCTTCGGGGCGCATGCCTTCGTGGTCGAGGTCGACGCCGATGACATCGGCACCGAGCAGTTCGAGCAGGTCGAGCAGCGGCGGGAACGTCGGGTGCTCGACGACCACGCGGTCGCCGAGGCGCACCACCACGCCGGCCACGCGGTCGAGCGCGTCCATCGCGCCGTCGACCACGGTGAGCTCCTCGGGCGTGAACGGCCAGTCGGCGCGCACGCGCTCGGCCAGTTCGGGCAGCACCGGCTGGTCGAGGTAGCTGCTGGTGAGCGACTGCCGGCTGACGCGCGCGATCACCGGGCCGAGGTCGGGCAGCAGCGCCGGATCCGGTGTGCCGGTGCTGAGGTCGAGCGAGAAGTGACCCGGCCCTTCGGTGACGCGCCGGTAGCGGCGCGGTGTGGAGGGCCCGGTGGGCTGGCGCACGAACGTGCCCTGGCGGCCGCGAGCGTCGATGGCCCCCACGGCTGCCAGCGTCTGCCACGCCTCGCTCACCGTGGTGGGGGAGACGCCGAGCTCCTTGGACAGCTCGCGCACCGTCGGCAGCCGTGTGCCCACCGCCAGTTGACCGGCCGAGATGAGCCTGCCGACGCCACCCGCGATGCCCCGCGCGCTGCGATCGGTGATGGACGTCGTGAGCAACGGAACCAACGAGGCGTTCATTGTCCGGTAACAATACATCTATTGTGCGGCCTGGGGTGTCACATTAGAGTCGGCACATGGCGAACATCGTGAGAGCAGCACTTCTGCAGACTGATTGGCCCGGCACGAAGGAGGCCATGCTCGACAAGCACGAGCAGGCAGTGCACGACGCCAAGGCGCAGGGTGCGCAGGTGATGTGCTTCCAGGAGCTGTTCTACGGGCCCTACTTCTGTCAGGTGCAGGAACCCGAGTACTACGCCTACACCGAGCACATCCCCGACGGCCCCACCACCCAGCGCTTCCAGGCCATCGCCAAGGAGACCGGCATGGTGCTGGTGCTGCCGATGTACGAGATCGTGCAGAGCGGCCTGTACTACAACACTGCTGCGGTCATCGACGCCGATGGCACCTACTTGGGCAAGTACCGCAAGCAGCACATCCCGCAGACCAAGGGGTTCTGGGAGAAGTACTACTTCACGCCCGGCACCGGTGGGTATCCCGTGTTCGACACCGCCGTCGGCAAGGTGGGCGTCTACATCTGTTACGACCGTCACTTCCCGGAAGGCTGGCGTGCACTCGGTCTCAACGGCGCCGAGATCGTGTTCAACCCGTCGGCCACCAGCCGCGGCCTCAGCGAGTACCTGTGGCGCCTCGAGCAGCCGGCATCGGCAGTCGCCAACATCTACTACGTCGGTGCCATCAACCGCGTCGGCATCGAGGAGCTCGGCGACAACGACTTCTACGGTCAGAGCTACTTCGTCGACCCGGAAGGCAAGTTCGTCGGCGATGTCGGCGACGCGCACAACCCGGAGCTGATCGTGCGCGACCTCGATCTCGACATGATCCGCACCGTGCGCGATCGTTGGGCGTTCTACCGTGATCGCCGGCCCGACGCGTACGACGAGCTCGTCGCCCGCTAGTCCGCCACTGCTTCGAGAAGGGGAGATCGAATGGCTCAGACACTCATCAAGAACGGTCAGGTCGTCAGCACCACCGGCGTCATCGCGCAGGACGTGCTCATCGACGGCGAGACCATCCGAGCGCTCGGCGCACCCGGCTACTTCACCGAGGAAGGCGTCGACCGCATCATCGACGCGGCCGGCAAGTACGTCATCCCCGGCGGCATCGACGTGCACACGCACATGGAGCTGCCATTCGGCGGCACCTTCGCGAGCGACACGTTCGAGACCGGCAGCAACGCAGCGGCATGGGGCGGCACCACCACCATCATCGACATGGCGGTGCAGCGCTACGGCGAGAACGTGCACGAAGGCCTTGCCGAATGGCACCGCAAGGCCGACGGCAACTGCAGCATCGACTACGCGTTCCACCAGATCATCGGCGGCGTCGACGACCAGTCGCTGAAGGACATGAAGTACCTCGTCGAGCACGAGGGCATCAGCAGCTTCAAGCTGTTCATGGCGTACCCGGGCGTCTTCTACAGCGACGACGGCCAGATCCTGCGCGCCATGCAGACCGCAGCCGAGTGCGGCGCGATGATCATGATGCACGCGGAGAACGGCATCGCCATCGACGTGCTGGTGCAGCAGGCGCTGGCCCGCGGCGACACCGACCCGAAGTTCCACAGCTACACCCGACCCTCGCCGCTGGAGGCCGAGGCCACGCACCGCGCCATCGTGCTCAGCCACGTGGCCGGCAACGTGCCGCTCTACATCGTGCACATGAGCGCCGGTGATGCGCTCAACGAGGTGGCCGCCGCTCGCCACGAGGGCCGCAACGTGTTCGCCGAGACCTGCCCGCAGTACCTCTACCTCACGCTGGAGGAGACGCTCGGCCAGCCCGGCTTCGAAGGGGCCAAGTGGGTGTGCAGCACGCCGGTGCGGAGCAAGGACCACGACCCGCACTACATCGGCCAGATGGGCCACGGCCACCAGGGCGACCTGTGGAAGGGCCTGCGCATGAACGAGCTCGCCATCGTCAGCACCGACCACTGCCCGTTCTGCATGAAGGACCAGAAGGAGCTCGGCGTCGGCAACTTCGCCGCCATCCCCAACGGCATCGGCGGCGTCGAGCACCGCATGGAGCTGCTCTACCAGGGCGTCGTCAACGGCGAGATCTCGCTCGAGCGCTGGGTCGAGACCTGCTGCACCACACCCGCCCGCATGTTCGGTCTCTACCCGAAGAAGGGTGTCATCGCACCCGGCGCCGATGCCGACGTCGTGGTGTGGGACCCGAACACGAAGACCAAGATCGGCATCAACGACAAGCACCACATGAACATGGACCACAGTGCATGGGAGGGGTGGGTGATCGACGGCAAGGTCGACACCGTCCTGTCTCGTGGCACGGTGGTCGTTTCGAACGACACATTCACTGGTCGAAAGGGCCACGGTCAGTACGTGCGGCGTGGTTTGTCGCAGTACCTCGTCTGACGGGTCACGCTTCGGGGCTACGGCCACCTTCGCTCCTCGACACGGTCAGGGGAAACCCGCCCCTGACCTACCGGTTCGTCGTCGAAGCTGCCCGCTCCCCTCGCTGGTCCGCTGGACCCGGCACTTCACTCTCCCTGCTCCTTCAAGAGCATGGATTTCATTCACTCACTCGGTCACACAGAACTCAGACAACTTCCGGACGGTGGCGTTCTTGCCGTGGGGGTTGGGGCTAGCGAAAGGGATTGCACATGAATCGCATTTCACACTGGATCGATGGTCGAGTTGTCGACGGGACTTCGGGGCGGTCGGGGGTGGTTTTCGATCCGGCCACTGGTCAGCAGCAGGCTGCTGTCGATCTTGCCTCGGCGGCAGAGGTCGACCTGGCTGTCGCGACCGCTCTGGCGGCGTTTCCCGAGTGGCGGGCGACGAACCTCTCGCGGCGCGCCGAAGTCATGTTCCACATGCGCGAACTGGTCGACGCGAACCGCAAGGAGATCGCGACGCTGCTCACCAAGGAGCACGGCAAGGTGCTCGGCGACGCGCTCGGCGAAGTGGCTCGCGGGCTGGAGAACATCGAGTTCGCGTGTGGCATCCCCAACCTGTTGAAGGGCGGCTACAGCGAGCAGGCCAGCACCGGCATCGACGTCTACAGCATCAAGCAGCCGCTCGGTGTGGTGGCCGGCATCACCCCGTTCAACTTCCCCGCGATGGTGCCGATGTGGATGTTCGCCAATGCCCTCGCCTGCGGCAACACGTTCGTGCTCAAGCCCAGCGAGAAGGATCCGTCGGCGAGCATGTTCATCGGTGAACTGCTCAAGCAGGCTGGCCTCCCCGACGGCTGCTTCAACGTGATCAACGGCGACAAGGTGGCCGTCGACCGCTTGCTCGAGCACCCCGACATCCAGGCCATCAGCTTCGTCGGCAGCACGCCCATTGCGCGCTACATCTACGAGACCGGCACCAAGAACGGCAAGCGCGTGCAGGCGCTGGGCGGCGCCAAGAACCACATGCTGGTGCTCGCCGACGCCGACCTCGACATGGCCGCCGACGCCGCGGTGAGCGCCGCGTACGGCAGCGCCGGCGAGCGCTGCATGGCCATCTCGGTGGTGCTGGCCAGCGACACCATCGCCGACGATCTGGTCGCGAAGATCAAGGACCGCATCCCCGCCATCAAGGTGGGTCCCGCCAGCGAGGACGGCAGCGAGATGGGTCCGCTGATCACCGGCGAGCACCGCGACAAGGTGAAGGGCTATGTGGCCGGCGCCGAGGGTGAGGGCGCCACGCTCGTCGTCGACGGACGCGACGACGTGCCCGCCGACGGCTTCTTCCTCAAGCCGAGCCTCATCGACAACGTCGCTCCCGGCATGCGCTGCTACGACGACGAGATCTTCGGCCCGGTGCTCACCGTCACTCGCGTGAAGGGGTACGACGACGGTCTGGCACTGATCAACTCGAACCTGTACGGCAACGGCACGGCCATCTTCACCCGCGACGGCGGCGCGGCCCGCCAGTTCGAGTTCGACGTGCAGGTGGGCATGGTCGGCGTCAACGTGCCCGTGCCCGTGCCGGTGAGCTACTACAGCTTCGGTGGGTGGAAGGCGAGCCTGTTCGGCGACACGCACATGTACGGACCCGAGGG
>CAZWCU010000008.1:22452-39474 GCA_964632715.1 uncultured Bifidobacterium sp.
TCAGCCCCCACCGGGGACAATGTGAGTGTCAACGAACGAGGGGAGTGGGACTGTGGAGTTCGGAGTGGTGTTGCAGACGACACCGCCGTCGCGGCGGGTCGTGGATCTGGCGAAGCGTGCGGAGAGCTACGGCTTCGACTACGTGTGGACGTTCGACAGCCACATCCTGTGGCAGGAGCCGTACGTCATCTACAGCCAGATCCTGGCCGAGACGCGCAACGTGATCGTCGGGCCGATGGTCACCAACCCGGCCACACGTGACTGGACCGTCACCGCCTCGGTGTACGCCACGCTCAACGAGATGTACGGCAACCGCACCGTGTGCGGCATCGGTCGCGGCGACAGCGCGGTGCGGGTCACCAACGGTGCACCCACCACGCTCGCCACGTTGCGGGAGAGCATCCACGTCATCCGCGAGATGGCCAACGGTCGCTCGGTCGATTACAAGGGCAGCGAGCTGCGGCTGCCGTGGGCGGGCAAGAGCCGCCTGGAGATGTGGGTGGCCGCGTACGGTCCGAAGGCGTTGGCGCTCACCGGTGAGGTGGGCGACGGGTTCATCCTGCAGCTCGCCGACCTGAGTATCGCCGAGTGGACCATCGCCGCCGTGCGCGACGCGGCCGCGAAGGCCGGGCGCAACCCCGACGACATCACCATCTGCGTCGCCGCGCCCGCCTACGTCACCGATGGCACCGAGGCCGGCCTGGCGTACGGGCGCGAACAGGTGCGTTGGTTCGGCGGGATGGTGGGCAACCACGTGGCCGACATCGTCGCCCGCTACGGCGACGACGCGCCGGTGCCGAAGGCGCTCACCGACTACATCAAGAACCGTCAGGGCTACGACTACAACGAGCACGGGCAGAGCGGCAACACGCACACCACGTTCGTGCCCGACGAGATCGTCGACCGCTTCTGCATCGTCGGCCCGGTCGAGACCCACATCGAGCGCATGCAGCAGTTGAAGGACCTCGGCGTCGACCAGTTCGCGGTGTACCTGCAGCACGACGACAAGGACCACACGCTGCAGGCCTACGGCGAGAAGGTCATTCCTGCCGTGGCCGAGCACCTGCGGGCCAAGGACTGAGCACCACCGCACCCATGGCACATGGTCGTCACGCTCTCTTCATCCGGCAGGCTTCTGTCGGGTCGGCGCGCGCTCTAGGGTCGAGGCGCCTCTCATGAGCTCCGACGCCGTCCTGCCCACCATTCGCCCTGCTCGCCCGATGTGGCGGCGCGGTCGCCGCGTGCTGATGTTCGTGCTGTCGATGGCACTGGTGGCCGCACTGTGGGAGGCCTACAAGTGGCTCGGCCCGCAGGACGGCGGCGACGTGCTCGGCTGGAAGATCCTGCCGCGCGCCAAGGACTCGATCATGCCGCACGTCGGCGACATCTGGAGCCGGTTCGGCGACCCGATCAACCGCGCCTCGGACGAGACCGTCCTGTCGGTGGTGGCCAAAGGCGTGTGGTTCTCGTTCCGGCTGGTGGTGGCAGGCTTCGCGATGGGGCTCGTCGCGGGCGTGCTGCTGGCGGTGCTGATGACTCGCCTGCGCGTGGCCGAGCGGGCCATCCTGCCGTACCTCGTCATCTCGCAGACCGTGCCGCTCATCGCGCTGGCCCCACTGGTGGCCACCTGGGGCGGCAAGGTGGAGGTCGGCGGCTGGGAGTGGCCGCGCTGGCTCACCGCCAGCTTGCTGGGCGCGTTCCTCACGTTCTTCCCCATCGCGGTCGGCACGCTGAAGGGCCTCAAGTCGCCGCCGCCCGCAGCGCTCGAACTGATGGACAGCCTTGCCTCGCCGTGGCATCGCACGCTGTTCAAGCTGCGCTTCCCGGCGGCGGTGCCCTACATCGTGCCCGCGCTGAAGCTCGGCGCGGCCGGTGCCGTCATCGGTGTCGTCGTGTCGGAGATCTCCACCGGCCTTCGTGGTGGCATCGGCCGGCTGGTCACCGAGTTCGGCCAGAAGGCCACCAGCGACCCGGCCATCGTGTACACCGCGGTCCTCGGCGCAGCCGTGCTGGGGCTGCTGATGGCCGGCCTGATCGCGATCGCCGATGCCCTCTTCATGCGCAACCGCCCCAAGGAGACCGAGTCGTGAGTGCAGTCGAAGTGGTCGGAGTCGACAAGATCTTCAACGCCGGCAAGACCGGTCAGGTCGACGCGCTGGTCGGCATCGACCTCACGGTCGAGCCCGGCGAGTTCGTCTCGCTGATCGGCCCTTCCGGGTGCGGCAAGAGCACGCTGTTGCGGCTCATCGCCAACCTCACCGAGCCGTCGTCGGGCGGCATCACGGTGAACGGCAAGTCGGCGAAGCAGTCGCGCCTCGACCAGGACTACGGCATGGCGTTCCAGCAGGCCGGCCTGTTCGAGTGGCGCACGGTCGCCCGCAACGTGGAGCTGCCGCTCGAGTTGAAGGGGTGGGACCGCGCCAAGCGTCGCGCCCGCGCTCGCGAGATGCTGGAACTGGTGAAGCTGCCCGACTTCGCCGACCACATGCCGTGGCAGCTGAGCGGCGGCATGCAGCAGCGGATCGCGATCGCCCGCGCCCTGGCCGCGCACCCGCCGTTGCTGTTGATGGACGAGCCGTTCGGCGCGCTCGACGAGATGACCCGCGAGCACATGCAGGCCGAGTTGCTGCGCATCTGCGCGGAGACGGGCACCACGGTCATCTTCGTCACGCACTCCATTCCGGAAGCCGTGTACTTGTCGACGCGGGTCGTGGTGATGTCGCCGCGGCCGGGTCGCATCACCGACATCATCGACGTGCCACTCGGCAGCACCCGCGACGACGACACACGCGAGACCGGCGGCTTCTTCGAGAAGATCACCGAGGTGCGCGAAGCGTTGCGCGGCGCCGAGTTCGGCACGGGCGCGCGGGGGATCGAGGATCGATGACCGCACGCCTGCGACCGATGCTCAGCTCGCTGTGGCCGCCGCTGCTGTTCGGCGCGCTGATGCTGGGCCTGTGGCAGTTCGTGGTGCGCTGGTTCGACCTGCAGCCGTACTTCCTGGTGGCGCCCACCGACATCTGGCGTGAGCTCACCGGCAACTGGAGCAACATCTGGGAGGCGATGGTGGTGTCCGGCACCAACGCCGCATACGGCATGGTGTTCGGCACCATCCTCGGTGTACTGATGTCGTTCCTGCTCAGCCGGTTCACCATCCTCGACCACCTGGTCACCCCGATGTCCATCGCCATCAACGCCATCCCCGCCTTCGTGCTGGTGTCGGTGTTCAACAACATGTGGGGCAGCACCAGCGTGGTGCCGAAGCGCCTGATGGTCACGCTGGTCGTGTTCTTCGTGGTGCTGGTCAATGTGGCCAAGGGCCTGCGCCAGGTGTTGCCGGTGCACGCCGAACTGATGCGCAGCTACGCCGCCAGCGGGTGGCAGGTGCTGCGCAAGGTGCGGGTGCCCAACGCGGTGCCGTACCTGTTCACCGCGTTGCGCGTCGCGGCGCCGCTGTCGGTGATCTACGCATACGTGTCGGAGTACTTTGGTGGCGAGCAGAACGGCCTCGGCAACCGCATCACGACCAACATCGCCAACTCCAAGAACGCGGTCGGCTGGGCCTACGTGGCCGGCGCCTGCCTGCTCGGCCTCGCGTTCTACATCATCGCCAACCTGCTCGAACGGGTGCTCACACCCGGCGGCGCGGCCAACCGATCACGTGCCGGCGCATAGCGCCGCACTCACGACCTCAGGAACCACATTCCGAAAGGGGAGGAGACAAGCAATGAGGAAACAACAACGGATCAAGGGTGCACTCGCCGTGATGGTGGCGTTCTCGTTCGTGGCCGCAGCCTGCGGTGACGACGAGACGTCGAGCGACACGGTGGCACCGGAAGAGACCACCGGCGACACTGCGGCACCCGACACCACCGCAGCCACCGACACCACGATGGCCACCGACACCACCATGGCCGGCGAGGAGTGTGCCGAACTGACCCCCGTGAAGCTGCAGTTGCAGTGGGTCACCCAGGCACAGTTCGCCGGCTACTACGCGGCCGTCGAGGAGGGCTACTACGAGGCGATGTGTCTCGACGTCGAGATTCTCGAAGGCGCCGTCGACATCACCCCGCAGACCGTCCTGGCCAACGGCGACGCCGACTTCGCCATCTCATGGGTGCCGAAGGCACTCGCCAGCCGCGAAGCCGGTGCCGACATCGTGAACATCGCACAGGTGTTCCAGCGCTCCGGCACCCTGCAGGTGAGCTTCGTCGACGCGGGCATCACCAGCCCGGCCGACTTCGCCGGCAGGAAGATCGGCAACTGGGGCTTCGGTAACGAGTTCGAGGTGTTCGCCGCGATGACCAAGGCCGGCATCGACCCGGCGTCGGTGGAGAACGTGGCACAGCAGTTCGACATGGTCGGCCTCCTCGAGGGCGACATCGACGCTGCCGAGGCGATGACCTACAACGAGTACGCACAGGTGCTCGAGGCCATCAACCCCGACACCGGCGAGCTGTACCAGCCCGAGGACTTCAACGTCATCTCGTACGAGGAAGAGGGCGTCGGCATGCTGCAGGACGCCATCTGGGCAGATGGCACCCGTCTGGCCGATGAGGCGTACAAGACCACGGCCATCAACTTCGTCGCTGCCTCGCTGCAGGGTTGGGCGTACTGCCGCGACAACGTCGAGACCTGCGCCGAACTGGTCACCGCACAGGGTTCGGCCCTGGGCCTCACCCACCAGACGTGGCAGATGAACGAAGTCAACAAGCTGATCTGGCCCGCCGAAGGTGGCGCCGGCTTCATCGACCAGGCTGCATGGGATCGCACCGCGCAGCTGTCGCAGGAGACCAAGAACCTCGAGGGCAGCACGGTGCTCACCGCCGCCCCCGACGCCGAGGCCTTCACCAACGACATCGTCCTGGCAGCACATGCGCTGCTCGAGGCGATGGGCATCGACATCAACGGTGCCGACTACTCGCCGATCGATGTCACCCTCACCGAGGGCGGCGTCTGATCCCAGCGGACCAGTCACTGCCGGAAGGGCGGGTCGCCTCGGCGGCCCGCCCTTCTCGCGTGCCCGCAACCATGGCGGTGGCGGCCGCGCCATGGTTGTTCGTGGTGCTGTGGAGCACCGGCTTCGTCGTCGCCCGCTACGGCACCGAGGATGCCGGCCCGCTCACGTTCCTCGCCATCCGCCTGGCCATCGCGGGCGTCGTGCTCGGCGGCATCGCGGCGGCCACCGGCATGCCGCGACTCACCAGGCACCAGTTCGTGTGGTCGGGCATCGCCGGCCTCGGCATGCACGCCATCTACCTGGGTGGCGTGTTCCTCGCGATCAGTTGGGGCATGCCGTCGGGCGTCGGTGCGCTCATCGCCGGGCTGCATCCGGTCATCACCGCGGTCACCGCTCGCGGAGTGCTGGGCGAGCGCCTGCGTCGTGTCCAGTGGCTCGGCGTTGCGCTCGGGTTCCTGGGTGTGATCGTCGTGGTTGCGGACCGCATGCTCGCGAAGTCGGCCGGGCTGACGTTCGGCGCGTTGCTCGCTGCCGGTCTCAGCGTGATCGGCATGAGCGCCGGCACCCTCCTGCAGCGGCGTCACGGCCATTCGACCCCGCTGCTGTGGGGCACCGCGACGCAGTACCTGTGGTCGGCGGTCGCCCTCACGCTCGCCGCGCTGGTGCACACCGACGAAGGGTTCACCGCCACGACTCGTTCGCTGTTCGCGCTCGCGTGGGCGGTGGTGGTGCTCTCGATCGCGGCCGTGCTCATCATGCTGTGGCTGCTGCAACGCGAAGCCGCGGCGAAGGTGAGCAGCCTGTTCTTCCTCACCCCTGCGCTCAGCGCGGTGGAAGGCGCAATTCTCTTCGGTGAGCAGTTGGGTCTGCTGGCGGTGGTCGGACTGGTGCTCGCGCTCGCTGGGGTAGCGCTCACGTTGAGGTCCGCGCGGTAGCGTTCCTCGTGCGGACGGGCAACGAGGCCGGTCCTCACACCAGGAGGTGGCCCATGACGGACACCACGCCAACGATCGACACGATGCCATCGGCCGAGTTCGCTCGATCCGAACGGGCTCCCGAGCAGATCTCGCACGTCGTCGTGCGGTTCGCCGGAGACTCCGGCGATGGCATGCAGCTCACCGGCGACCGGTTCACGTCGGCCAGTGCATTGTTCGGCAACGACCTGTCGACGTTCCCCGACTACCCGGCCGAGATCCGTGCGCCGGCCGGCACCGTCAACGGCGTGTCCAGCTTCCAGGTGCACATCTCCGACCACGACATCACCACGCCGGGCGACTCGCCGAACGTGCTGGTGGCCATGAACCCGGCGGCGCTGAAGGCCGACCTGCACCGGCTCGAGCAGAACGGTCTGCTCATCGTCAACAGCGACTCGTTCGAGTCGCGCGATCTGGAGAAGGCCGGCTACGACCACAACCCGCTGAACGACGACTTCCTCTCCGCGTACCGCGTGGTCGAGATCCCGATGACCTCGCTCACGCAGAAGGCCACCGAGACGCTGGGCGTGAAGGCGCGCGACGCCGAGCGCTCGAAGAACTTCTTCGCGCTCGGTGTCATCAGCTGGCTGTACTCGCGCCCGGTCGAGCCCACCATCGAGTGGATCAACGGCAAGTTCAAGGACCTGGTGAAGGAGAGCAACCTCGCCGCGTTCCGCGCCGGGTACAACTTCGGTGAGACCAGCGAGCTGTTCGATCACCCCTATCAGGTGAAGCCGGCACAGCTGCCGGCCGGTGAGTACACGAACATCAGCGGCAACGTCGCGCTGGCCTGGGGCCTGGTGGCCGCCGGTCAGCTGGCGAAGCTGCCGCTGTTCCTGGGCAGCTACCCGATCACACCCGCCAGCGACATCCTGCACGAGCTGTCGAAGCACAAGCACTTCGGCATCCGCACGGTGCAGGCCGAGGACGAGATCGCGGCCATCGGCATGGCGCTCGGTGCGGCGTTCTCCGGGCACCTCGGCATCACCACCACCAGCGGCCCCGGTGTGGCGTTGAAGAGCGAGACGATCAGCCTCGGCATCTCCCTGGAACTGCCGTTGCTCATCGTCGACATCCAGCGCGGCGGGCCCTCCACCGGCCTGCCCACCAAGACCGAGGCGGCCGACCTCAACATCGCGATGTACGGCCGCCACGGCGAAGCACCGCTGCCGATCGTCGCCGCGTACAGCCCTGCGCACTGCTTCGATGCCGCCATCGAGGCCGCTCGCATCGCGCTGAAGTACCGCACGCCGGTCATCCTGCTCAGCGACGGTTTCCTCGCGAACGGCAGCGAGCCGTGGCTGCTGCCCGACGTGAGCACGCTGCCCGACATCTCGGTGTCGTTCCAGACCGAGAAGAACCACATCGCGGCCGACGGCTCCGAGGAGTTCTGGCCGTACCTGCGCGACCCGGTCACGCTCGCTCGCCCGTGGGCCATTCCGGGCACGCCCGGCCTGATGCACCGTGTGGGCGGCATCGAGAAGGAGGACGGCACCGGCAACATCAGCTACGCGCCGGCCAACCACGAGAAGATGGTGCACCTGCGCGCGGCCAAGGTGGCCGGCATCGCCCACGACATCCCGCCCGCGGTGGTGGTCGGTGATGCCGACGCCGACCTGGTGCTGCTCGGCTGGGGTTCCACCTGGGCGGCCATCGATGCGGCGGTGCAACGCACTCGCCGCGCGGGCACGAAGGTGGCCTGGATCCACCTCACGCACCTCAACCCGCTGCCACCCAACTTGGGCGAGCTGCTGCGATCGTTCCGCACCGTGCTGGTCCCCGAGCTCAACCTGGGCCACCTGTGCCGCATGGTGCGCGCCGAGTACCTGGTCGATGCCAAGCCGATCAACAAGGTGCAGGGCCTGCCCTTCACCTCCGCCGAACTCGAAGCTGCCATCACGGAGGCCCTGTCATGAGCGACACGATCGTTCCTCTCACCACCAAGAAGGACTGGGTCAGCGACCAGGAGGTGCGCTGGTGCCCCGGTTGCGGCGACTACGGCGTGATGCACGCGGTGCAGACGCTGATGCCAGAACTGGGGGTTGCGCCGGAGAACACGGTGTTCATCAGCGGCATCGGCTGCAGCAGCCGCTTCCCGTACTACATGAACACGTACGGCATGCACAGCATCCACGGTCGTGCGCCGGCCATCGCCACCGGTGTCGCGGTGGCGCGACCCGACCTCGACGTGTGGGTCATCACCGGCGACGGCGACTCGCTGAGCATCGGCGGCAACCACCTCATCCACGCGCTGCGCCGCAACGTCAACCTCACCATCCTGCTGTTCAACAACCGCATCTACGGGCTCACCAAGGGCCAGTACTCGCCCACGTCGGAGACCGGCAAGGTCACCAAGAGCACGCCGTTCGGTTCCATCGACCACCCGTTCAACCCGCTGTCGGTGGCGCTCGGCGCGGAGGCCTCCTTCGTCGCTCGCACGCACGACCTCGACCGCAAGCACATGATCGAAGTGTTCCGCGCCGCACACGCGCACCGCGGTGCGTCGTTCGTGGAGATCTTCCAGAACTGCAACGTGTTCAACGACGGCGCGTTCGACGACGTCACCAGCAAGCACGCCCGCGACGAGATGATGATCGACCTCAAGCACGGTCAGCCCATCCGCTTCGGTGTCGACGGCCACAAGGGCGTCGCCATGGGCAGCGACGGCCAACTGCGCATCGTCGAGGTCGCAGAGGCCGGCGAGTCCGCGCTCTTGGTGCACGACGCGCACCGCGACGACCCGGGCCTGGCGTTCGCGTTGGCACGGCTGTCGCACGACGATCACTCGGCCACTCCGTTCGGTGTGTTCCGCGACGTGCAGCGCGGCGACTACGGGCAGATGGTCGGTGCGCAGCTGGCCGGTGCGTCGGAGAAGAAGGGTCCCGGCGACCTCGGCACACTGCTGCGCAGCAACGGCACCTGGATGGTCGGCGGCGCCTGAGGCCATCCGGCCACGACCGTCGGAGGTCGATCTGCTCTGATGTGGCGATGACCTCTCGTTCAGTTCGTGCCCGGCGGGCTTCCGCACTCCTGATCGCCGCGCTCGTCGTGGCGGCGTGCAGCGACGACTCGTCGGGGTCCACCGCCACCAGTGCTGCCGACACCACGCTGCCGGCCACCACGGTCGCGGTCGACACGACAGTGGCCGCCACCACCACGGCGGCGCCCACCACGGTCGCACCGCCCGAGTACGACTTCTCCGCCGCGGCCGACGTCGTCGAGCAGTTCGTCGCCGACCGAGAGCTGAACGGAGCAGGCTTGGTCATCGTCGACCGCGACGACGGCATCATCGGCGAGATCTACGCCGGCGACTTCACCGCCGACCGCGTGTCGCTGGTCGCCTCCTCGAGCAAGATGGTCACCGCCGGAGTGCTGCTGCGGCTGCAGGACCAAGGCCTCCTCGACCTCGACACGCCCATCGCGGAGTACGTGCCGTGGGCCGACGGCAATCCCGACATCACCGTGGCGCAGATGTTGTCGAACAGCGCCGGTCTGCCCGGCCTGTTCCCCGAGGTCGGCTTCGCTCCGTACGTGTGCCAGTTCATCGGCACCGAGCTCGAGGCCTGTGCGGCCGAAGCGCTCTCCGGCCCAGACGACGATGCCGACATCGTGCCGCCCGACACCGAGTTCCGGTACGGAGGCGTGCAGTGGCAGATCGCGGGCGCGGTCGCCGAGGCCGTGTCAGGAAAGAGCTGGGCCGAGCTGCTCGACGAGACCTACATCCAGCCGTGCGGAGTCGAGTCGATGGGGTACAACAACCACTGGGTGTCGCTCGGTGGGGGCGGGTTCGAGTACCCGGTCGACTTCGACGTCTCGCAGTTGACCCCCACCGAGAACCCGCACATGGAGGGTGGTCTCTACATCGACCCGATCGACTACGCCACGCTGCTGCTGATGCACCTTCGTGACGGTGAGTGCGACAACGGTCGAGTGCTCAGCCCCGAGGCGGTCGCGCAGTCGCACGCCGACCGAATCGGCGAGGTGTGGGGCGGCTCGGCCGGCGGACCGGACACCGGCTACGGGCTCGGCTGGTGGGTCGACCGCGCCAGTGGCCGCATCAGCGACGCCGGCGCATACGGCTCGTTGCCGTGGCTCGACCTCGGCGACGGCTACGGCGCCTACCTCGTCATCGAAGCCGATGGTGGCACCGGTGGTGAGCTGGCGAGCCAGCTCTACGACCTCGTCGAGGAAGCCGTCCTCGCCGGCCGCTGAGGTGAGTGAGCCCGTCCGGCGCGGCCCCCTTGGCGACGGGAGCTCAGTGCGGCGCGAAGTGAGCGCCAGCGAGCAAGCGCAAGGAGGGAGCAGCCGAAGCGAAGCGGAGGCCAGTCCCGACCACCAGTTGAGGCCAGTCCCGACCACCAGTTGAGGCCAGTCCCGACCACCAGCTACGGCTCGATGATGGCGAAGCCGCTGACGAACACGTCGAGGCGGTCGATGATGATGCGCAGGGCACCGAGGTCGCCCTCGGCGGTGAGCTGCCCGCCGTCGACCGCCGCATCGATGGCGGTCTCGCCGGCGACGATCTGCGAGAACGTCTCGCGCGTGGTGGTGACGGTGAGCGCGGCACTGGCGAGCTGCTTGTCCGCGCGGTAGTGCAGTGCGCGGTTGGAGAGACCGAGCAGCCATCGCTCGTCGAGGTCGGTGAACACCAGGTTGATGTCGAGGTGCAGCCCGCCCACCTCGTCGGCCTTCAGCCGCATCGCCACGAGCGCCAGCAGCTGATCGATCGGCAGCGCGCGTACGAGGCCGCGGTTGGCGGCCGGTCGGCGGGGCGGGCCGCCGTGGCGCAGCTCCTGCGCACCCATCAGGTACGCGTTGCGGAACGTGGCGCTCTCGCTCTGGTAGCCGAGTTGCTCCAGCGCGTCGGCCTGCAACGCACGCGCCGCGGTGTTGGTGGGGTCGGCGAACACGAGGTGGTTCACCAGCTCGGTCACCCAGCGATAGTCGCCCGCGTCGTACGCCTCACGAGCCGCTGCCAGCAGTGCATCGGCCCCGCCGGCTAGCTGCACGTAGCGCGTGCCGGCCTCCACCGGCGGGTGCGGGTGCAGGTGGCACGGGTTGCCGTCGTACCAGCTGAGGTAGCGCTGGTACACGGCCTTCACGTTGTGGATGAGGCTGCCGTAGTAGCCGACCGTGTGGCTCTCCTCGTAGTGCTCGGTGGCCGGCTGCAGCAGCTCGGCGATCTCGGTGGCCACGTAGCCGTGGTTGGCCAGGCGCAGCGTCTCGTCGTGGATCCAGCGATACAGATCGCGCTGGCGGCACAGGAACTCGCGCACGTCGTCGGTGCCCCAGCGTGGCCAGTGGTGCGACGCGAACATGATCTCGGTGCGATCGCCGAACAGCTCGATCGCATCGTCGATGTACGTGCTCCAGGCCAGCGAGTCGCGGCACTGTGCGCCCCGGATGGGGATCAGGTTGTGCAGGTTGTGCGAGCAGTTCTCCGCCATGCACAGCCAGCCGTGATCGGGGAAGAAGAAGTTCATCTCCGCCGGCGCCTCGGTCTCGGGGGTGAGCTGGAAGACGATGCGGATGCCGTCGACCACCAGTTCTTCACCGGTGTACGTGATGTCCTCGGTGGGTGCGATGAGGCCTGGAAGGCTGAGCGGCGTGCCCTTGCCGAGGCCGCAGTCCACGTGACCCTTCGGTCCTGCCGGCAGCAACGGACCGAACTGGTAGAGCGCGCGGCGGTTCATTGCGTGGCCGGCCAGCAGGTTCTCGGCGACGGCCTCGCGCATGAAGTGCTCGGGGGCGATGATGCGGCAGCGGCCGGCATCGACCTCGGCCTGCGTGGTGACGCCCAGGACGCCGCCGAAGTGGTCGAGGTGGCTGTGCGTGTAGATGACCGCGGTGACCGGTCGCGCGCCCAGGTGCTCGTTGGCGAGCTCGAGGCACGCCCTCGCGGTGGCGGTGCTGGTGAGCGGGTCGATGATGACCCAGCCGGTGTCGCCGGCCATGAACGTGATGTTGGAGATGTCGTAGCTGCGCGCCTGCCACACGCCGGGCGCCACCTCGAACAGGCCGTGGATGTTGTTGAGCTGCGCCTGGCGCCACAGGCTGGGGTGCACCGTGTCGGGGTTGCTGCTGCCACGCTCGATGAAGTCGTACTTGTTGATGTTCCACGCCTGGCCGAAGTCGCCCTCGATGATGCCGGTCGGGTGCTGCGCGATCAGCCCGCGTTCGGCCCGGTCGAAGTCGGCGGGGTCGAAGGCCGGTGCCGGGCGGGAGGTGATGGCTCGCGTGTGCGCGGTGGCGTCGTTGGGGGCGGAACGAGGCAGGTGGCTGGTGTCGTCGGTCACGCCGCCAGTGTTGCAGCCCCGCCGGTCGGCGGATTCAGCCGGACGTGATGGCCGCACCGGCACCGATGTCGGCGGTGTCGGCCGCGGCGCGCCCGGCGTACCAGCCGGCGGCGTTGAGGCTGCGGCCGCGGGTGGTGGTGGCGTTGGGGAAGGCCGCGTCGTAGGCGGCCTCCACGGCTGCCTCGCGACTGGCCAGCACCGGGAGCAGTGAGTCGCCGTACTCGGCGGCAACGTGGTCTCGAGCGGCCTCGAGCCGCTCCGCGATGCGGTGAGCGAAGGCGATGATGAACGCTCTGCGGAACGACGGCGTGCTGAGGCGGCGGTCGGCCGCGGTGGCGGCTGCCGAGGCGCGAGTGGCCTGCACGAGCAAGGAGGTGAACAGCAGGTCGGTGAGCTGCAGGTCGACCGGGAAGCCCATCAGGGTGGCCATGCCCGCGTACGGCACCCAGATGCTGCGGACTCCGTTGACGCCGGCGATGGCCGACAGGAATCCGGCCTTCTCCTCCGCGTACGGATTGTCGATGTGCACGCGCCGCGACTCGACCCCGGCGGCAGTGCGACTGCCGGCGGTGGCGGAGGCCAGCACCGCGGCGTCGATGGAGTGACGGGTCATCATCTCCTGCGCCTTGGCGGTGAACGCGTCGGCCTCGGCCTCGAACGTGGTTGCTTCGGCCTTGGCCAGCAGCGCCCGGATGAGCTTCAGTGCCTTGGCATCGACGCCGTCCGCCGACTGATGGGACGGTTCGGTGCCGCGGTTGGTGGCACCCCACTTCGACGGCGGAGTGACGGTGATGGGCAGCCGCGGCAGCTGACGGACCTGTGCGAGCACCTGCACCGCCGCGGTGAGCGCGTCTTCCGGGTGCAGTCGCTCGGCGCGCGCCCAGGTGGCCAGCAGGTCGCCGCGGCCCCCGATGACCGTGGTGCGCGCGGCATCGACGACGCCGAGATCGACCAGTTGGTTGAGCCACGCGTGTGGGGCGCGGGCGGGTGCGTCGAAGCGACGTGAGTGCTCGGCGATGAACGCGGTGATGAGCCGGCTCGCCCGCAGCGTCCACTCACGTTTGGTGGTGTGCGCGAGGTCGGCGGGCTGCCAACCACCGTCGAGGACGGAGGTGGTGAGCGCGGTGAGCACCTGCTGGATGCGGGTGCTGGGCCGATCGAGCGGATCGGGCTCCGCCTCGAGCTGCTGCAAGTTGGTCATCATCCGCGCGAACAGCAGCTTGTCGGCCTCGGGTCCGTGGGCGAGCCGACAGGTGAGACCGATGAGCTCGTCGAGCGTGAGATCGTCGCCCGCGCCACGCTGCCGGCGGGCTTCCTGGCGCTGCGTGTGCACCCGGCGCTTCTTGCTGTTGCGTGCCATGCGGGGAGTGTGCCAGATGGGTGCGCGATGGTTGCCGGTCGTCGATCAGCCGGCACGGTCGGGGGCGTGCTCGATCACCCAGATGGCGATCTCCACCCGATTCCGCAGGTGCAGTTTGGCCTGGATGCTGGCGAGGTGGGTCTTCACCGTGGAGAGCGAGATGAACAGCTCGGTGGCGATCTCCTGGTTGCCCAGACCACGCGCCACCGCTCGGGCGACGTCGAGCTCTCGTTCGGAGAGCGAGTGGTCGGCCGCGGCCCGCGGCAGTGGGCGGCCGATGAACCGATCGAGGTATCGAACGGTGATCGACGGTGAGATCAGCGCATCGCCCACGGCCGCGGCCCGCACGGCCTCCAACAGCAACTGCGGTCCGCTGTCCTTCAGGATGAACCCGACGGCACCGTTGCGCAGGGCGATCTCGACGTGCTCGTCGGAGTCGAAGGTGGTCGCGATCACCACCCGCAGCGGCCGCTCCACGTCGGGTCCGGCGAGCAGGCGGGTGGCGGCCAGTCCGTCGAGCACGGGCATGCGGATGTCGAACAGGCACACGTCGGGTCGAAGGCGTTCCGCGAGGTCGACGGCGGCGCGGCCGTTGTCGACGTCGCCGACGACCACCATGTCCGGCTGACTCTCGATGATCATCCGAAAGCCGGCGCGCACCATCGCCTGGTCGTCGGCGAGGAGCACACGAATCGGCCGATCAGCGCCGAACCCCGTCATGACACCCTCGTCGTGCGGGGCAGCTCGACGTGCAGCTGCCACCTGCCGTCGCCCACCGGTCCGGCCTGCACGTTGCCGTGCAACGCGTCCACCCGCTCGCGCATGCCGAGCAACCCGAATCCGTCGCCGACGGTGGGGTGCAGCATCGTGTTGGTCACCGTCATGCGTACGGTGTGCCCGTCGTCGGTCAGCACGAACTGCACTGCGGCGTCGGGAGTGCCGTGGCGTCGGACGTTGGTGGCTGCTTCTTGCACCAGTCGCAGCACCGTCGGTGCCAGGTCGTCCGGCACCCAGTGCGTGCGCAGCCTGTCGTCGACGCGCAGTTCGGTCGCGGGATGGGTGCCCCGGAGGCCGGCGATGATCTGTTCGATGTCGATGAGCCGCGCACCCGACGATGTCGACGGCTCCGTTCGCAGCAGTCCGATCAACCTGCGAACGGAGGTGAGCGTCTCCAGCCCGGCGGTCTCGATTTCGGCGAGCGCTCGGTCGGCTGCCGACGGGGGACCCTCCCGTTGGGTGAAGTTGTTCGCCTGCGCGAGCACCACGATCCCGGTGACGTGGTGGCCGACCACGTCGTGCAGCTCGCGTGCGAGCTCGAGCCGTTCGCTCTGTCGGGCGGTGGCGATGCTGGCTCGCCGCTCGCTCTCACGCACCCGCGTGTAGACCACCGCCGAGACGGCGGCGCCCAGGAGCACCAGCATCGCCATGGCGATGATCGCCCGAATCGGCCCGTCGTCGGCGCGCAGCGAGACCGACTCGGCGGCGACGACGAGCAGCACCGCAACCGGCCATCGGGCGACGCCGCGCCGGCTCAACACCGAGGCGAGCAGCACCGGGATCACCGTCATCTCCGTGAACAAGCCGATGCGAGTGCCGAAGTGCGACGTTTCGAAGGTCTGCACCAGCGAGACCGTGGCGACCGCGACGGCGATGGGCAGCGCGTGCCGTGGCGACATCGCCCAGCAGATGCCGAGCCCTGCGGTGGCGAGGATGAGGAGGAGTGCCGGTCGCAGCGACACCCCGTCGAGTGTGCGGACCTCGCCGACCAGCCACAGGTCCACGGCCGCGGCCGCCACGACGATGACGACGAACGCGACTCGCAGGACTTCGCGCAGCGGCCTGGCAACGCGGGCGAGTTCCACGACGTCGACACTAGCGATCCCCCTCGCCCGCCGCCCTCGGCCGATCGGCTGATACGGAGCGACCGAAACCCACCGGGTGGCCGATGGCGGTGGCACCCCACCACCTGGATGATGAACGGCATGGACACCGCACTCAGCCCCGCCTCCTCACGCACCCTGCTCACCGAGAACATCGGCGCCGAGCTGCACGGCATCGCGCTGCATCGGGGCGTCGACGATGCAACGGTCGAGATGCTGCGGGCGGCCGTTGCGCAGCACCACATGGTGGTGCTGCGCGATCAGTTCCTGACAGCCGATCAGCATGCTGCTGTCGCGAATCGGATGGGGCCGATCCTGGCGTCGCCGGTGCAGATCGCCACCGGCGCGACGCTTGCGTCCGTCTCGACGATCGAGGACACCGCTTCCCGCCCGCCGGCCGGCTTTCCGTGGCACACGGATGTCAGCTGGACCCGTCAGCCGCCTGCGCTCGGCTTCCTGAGCGCCGTCACCATTCCCGCCACCGGGGGCGACACGATGTGGGCGTCGACCGCGGCGCTGTTCGATGCGCTCTCGCCGGCGATGCAGGAACGTTGTGAGCGGTCGACGGTGCTGCACGAGCCGGATGCCACGCTGCTGGCATCGGTGGAGCGACACCATGGTGCCGACGTCGCCGATCGCCTCCGTCGCGGTCACCCCGGAGTGGAGCACCCGTTGGTGCACATCCATCCCCTGACGGGTCGCAAGGCGCTCTACCTGTCGCCGCTGTACGCGGTTCGGATCGTCGGCCCTGCCGGCGCCGATGGGCGCCTGCTGGAGCACCTGCACGCGATGCTCGACGATCCGGCGCTGCAGGTCCGCTGGGAGTGGCGCGACGGCGACTTCGTGATCTGGGACGAGCGTTCGACCTGCCATCGGGCGCTCACGGATCACTACCCGCAACGGCGAGTGATGCGCCGATGTGTCACGGGGATGTGGTGACCGCCATCGCGGCCACCCGCGCATCGGCGTACGACGTGCGCTCGGCGCTGGTGCCGGGCCTCACCGTCGTGTGCGCAGGGCTGGCAGTGGGCATCGGCACACAGGTGATGCAGGGTGTCCTGTCCGGCAGCTGGTCGGTGCTCGCCAACTCCGGTGTGATGTGGGCGCTGGCGGCCTTCGGGCTGGGCGCCGTGCTGCCGACCGCTCGTTGGGCCATGGCCGGCGGCGCTGCGCACCTCGTGATCGCGTCGTTCGCCTACTACGAGGCGGTCGAGTGGTTCGAAGGGTCGAGCTCCGATGTCAGCAGGTCGGTGATCTGGGCGCTGGCGGGAGTGATCGCCGGTGTCGTGTTCGGCCTGGCCGGTCACTGGTGCGTGCGGCGCAGCGCGTGGCGCGGCCCGTCGCTCGCACTGATCAGCGGGGTGCTGGTGGGAGAAGGAATGCATCTCTCGCGCATGGTCGACGATGCCGCGCTGCGAACCGCGGGTGCGGCCGAGTTGTCGGTGGCCGCAGCGATCGGTGTCGCAGCGTTCGTCGCCGCGGCGCGTCACGCACCGTCCGCGGCACGGAATCGGGTCGTGACCACCACGGCCGTCGCCCTGGCCGGGTCCGC
>CAZWCU010000009.1:0-38233 GCA_964632715.1 uncultured Bifidobacterium sp.
TAGACGGTGAACCCACCCGAGGCACGCGGTGTCGCCTGGCCGAACCGGCTGTAGAGACCGAACGCCGAGCCGGCGCCGAGGAATCGCCACTCCGGGCGACCGACCAGCGGGTCGCACCACATGCCGCTCATCGTGTGCTCGTCGACGGTGCCCAGCACCGGATCGTTGCGATGCGCCGAGTACTTGTGCGCGGTCATCGTGCGACCCTGATCGCCGAGGCGCACCTGCCAGAACATGGTGTTGCCCGACATGCTGGCGTAGTTGCCGCCGGCGGCGACGTGTGCCTCGATCGTGTCGCGCTGCGCGGCGGACCAGTACTCGTCGTGCCCGACGCCGAGCACCAGCTTCGCCTCGGCAACGACCGAGGGGGTGTGCTCCAGATCGCTCGACACCGCGTAGTCGAGCGTGATGTCGTTGCGCTCGGCCCACTCGACGAACCGTCGCTCGTAGGTGAACCAGCCCGCCGAGCTCATGTAGCCGGGATATCCGTGTTGGAACCGGTACTGCTGGTAGACGGTGCCGTCGGTGTCGGGTTCCTCGCCCGGCAGCGTCGGCCGGCTCTTGCGGTCGTCGCGTTCGGTGTGCGGGCGCAGCAACATCCCGCGGCCGAACGGTCGGTCGAAGCTCACCTGGTGGCCGCCGGTGTAGAGGCTGCGGCCGCCCCAGTTGTTGTACGCGTTGTACGTGTTGGTGGCGAGCACCAGCAGCGGGTTGCCCGAGCGGCCGGTGGGCTTGGCGCGCACCACGAACAGCGCATGGCCGATCGCGCGGTCGTGTGCCGCGCCGTGCGCGTGCAGCGTCACGAGGTACACGCCGCTGGTCCAGGTGCTGCTGATCGGCACCTGCACGCCCGCCGGCCATCCGCACCCGCGAGCGTCGGCGTCGTCGGGAGTCGGGTGCGCCGTGCCCGGCAGGTCGGTGGCCTGCCAGCAGATCTCGCCGCCCCAACGTCGCACGTCGACGTCGTATCGCTCCGTGGCGCACCACACGTGCAGATCGACAGCCTCGCCAGGCAGGTAGCTCAGTCGGTCGGAGTACGCCTCGACCGCGTCGTAGTGGGTGACATCGTCGGCCATCCCCGCACGGTAGCCACTCTCACGAGTGACTACGGGATGCGCCAGAGCACCCAGCGGTCGTTGCGCCACACTTCCACCAGACCCTCGTCGGCTGCTTGCTCGGGGGTGAACTGCGGCACGCCGAGGAACGGCGAGAAGCCGCCGTCCGGTGGCTCGAACTTGTCGTAGCGCTGGAGGTAGTAGTCGGCCTCCGCGAGGATGACCTCCGGCTGCATGGTCTGCACCGAGCGACGATCCGTCACCAGGCTCATCAGCCGGCCCTTGAAGAAGGCCACCACGTCGCCGGCGGCGGTGTGCTCCATCACCGCTTCGAACCCTTCGTCCTCCGCGGGTGCGCCCGGCCCGAGCCGGTACGTGTTGCTCGCACGTTGATCCTGCACGTCGTCGATGTCGGCCACGGTGTTGACGAGCGTGAGGACGAGCAGCGCCAGCATCGGGGTGAGCAGGAACACCTGCCGTGTGGTGCGGCGACCGAGCAGGTACACCACGCCCTGGTACATCAGGTACAGCAGGAACGGCACCGTCAGCATCATGTAACGCGTGATCACGATGCGGTGGCTGGCGGACAGGATGGACGAGCACGCCACGAACGCGATGAGTGCGGCGTCGTGCCCGTTGCGAAGTCGGTCGATGGCACCCACCACGGCCAGCGAGATG
The DNA here is from genome assembly GCA_964632715.1 of uncultured Bifidobacterium sp. Classification (GTDB taxonomy): domain Bacteria; phylum Actinomycetota; class Acidimicrobiia; order Acidimicrobiales; family Ilumatobacteraceae; genus UBA668. The sequence continues at coordinate 1,734 of CAZWCU010000009.1, forward strand.
AACAGGAACAGCACGACCGACGGGAGTGCGTCGAGCCCGAGGATCTCGCCGACGACCTCTCGGTAGCCGTTGAGCAGGTGGTCGAACGAGTTCGACAGGCCGGAACCTTCGTAGCCGGGGAACAGCGTGCTGGGCAGCACCACCTGGAACACGAAGCAGCCGGCGACGAACGCGGCGTACGGGCGTGCCGCCGCCCACGTGGGCCGCGGCCGCGCGGTGGGCTGCTCGCCGTTGCGCCACCACGCGACTGCCTGCCATGCGAGCAGTGCGGGGATGATGGCCATGCCCTCGCGGCGGGTGTTGAACACGATGCACCCCATCGCGCCGAGCTGCCACGCCGCCGACCAGGGCAGCTGCAGTGGGTCGTGCCGCGCGCTGACTCGATCGAAGAGCAGGAGGAGCAGCGTCGCGAGCATGAGGTACGGGATCTCGGAGAGCACCGAGTTGGTGTGCACGAGGTACTGCGTGTTGAGGGCGACGATGGCCGTGATCACGAGCGCGGCTGCCGACGGCACCCGCGTGCGCAGCAGGCGCAGGAACGCGACGACCCACACGCACAGGAAGAACACCTCGGCCAGGCGCAGGTTGTCGAACGCGGTGTGGCCGAACAGGCGCACGAACGGCACCATCAGGATCGAGGTGACCCAGGGGTACACGGTCGGTGTGAAGTCGGGGGTCTCCGCCCCCTTGGCGCTGACGAGGAAGGCGTTGTCGCCGACCACGCGTGGCACGTCGCCGTCGAGCAGCGAGCGCGCCTGGCGCAGGTACAGCGCGTAATCGTCGCCGAAGCCGATGTTGAGCGAGTGCGTCGCAATGGCCGCTGCGGCGCACAGCACGACCAGTACGGCGGCCGCCACCGCGGACTTGGGCGTGCGCGCCCATGCGTTCTTGAGGAGTGCGAGCACCGGCGAATCGTAGCGCTGGGTCCTGGCGCGGCTGCTGATGCCGCGCGGTCCGCGCGTGTCGGCTCAGCGGCCGGCGCGCAGCACGCGGCCGGGTGTGGCGCCGGTGAACTCGTCGTGGTCGACGGTCTGGACTCCGGCCAGCCACGTGCCCACGTAGCCGCGGGCCTTCTGCACCAGGCGCCGGCCGCCGGCGGGGAGGTCGTACGCCATGCGCGGCACCTCGAACGAGAGCCGGTCGTAGTCGATGAGGTTGAGGTCGGCGCGCATGCCCGGCGCCACCACACCGCGGTCGGCGATGCCGTACAGCGACGCGGTCTGCGAGGTCTGACGGTGGACGATGTGCTCGAGCGGCAGCTTCGGCCCGCGAGTGCGGTCGCGGGTCCAGTGGGTGAGCATGAACGTGGGCATGCCGCCGTCGCAGATGGCGCCGCAGTGGGCGCCGCCGTCGGAGAGGCCCATGCGTGTGTGCGGGTGACGGGTGACGGCCTCGGTGAACGACAGGTCGCCGTAGCTGTAGTTGAAGAACGGCGCGTAGATCATGCCGTTGCCCTCGCGTGCGGTCAGCTGGTCGAGCACCAACTGCATCGGCGGCACACCGGCGCGGTCGGCCACCGCGGCGATGCTGTCGGCCGCGTCGGGTTCGTAGTCGATGTCGGCGCCGTCGACGCACCAGATGCGACCGAGTCCGTCGAGCACCGCCTTCTGGAAGAAGCCGCCGTCGTCGGGGATGTCGTGGATGATGCGGCGCCGGCGTTCCGGTTCCGCGAGCGCGGCCAGTCGCTCCGGCAGCGGCAGCTCGGCGATCTCCTGGTACGCGGGGTGGAACAGCAGCGGATGGATCGAGCCCTGGATGCAGTACAGGATGCCGATGCTGCGACCGGCCACCTGGGCCACGATCGGCAGGCCGTCGGCGTGGGCTTCGTCGAGCAGGCGCAGCACGTCGCGCCACACCTCCGCGGCCTTGTCGCTCTGGTTGAGGTTCACGCTCACCGGCTGCCCGGTGAGGGCGGCCACCTTGCGCATCCACGGCCACTCCTGCACCGGCACCAGCGCATGATCGGGCGCGAACTGGAACAGGCCACGGCCCACGCGGGCGATGGCCTCGGCGATGCCGAGCAGTTCGCGTTCGTCGGCGTGGGTGCCGGGCACCAGCTCCCCGTCCTTGGCCTTGTGGATGGGAGTGCGGCTGGTGCTGAACCCGAACGCTCCGGCCCGCAGTGCTTCCTCCACGAGGCGCGACATCGCGGCGATGTCGGCGTCGGTGGCTGTGTCGTCGTTGGCGCGGTCGCGCATCACGTAGGCGCGGAGTGGACCGTGGCCGATCTGCGAGCCGATGTCCATCACGCGTGGCAGCTGCTCCAGGACGTCGAGGTACTCGGGGTAGGTCTCCCAGCCCCACTTGATGCCTTCGGTGAGCGCGCTGCCGGGGATGTCCTCCACGCCTTCCATCAGCTGGATCAACCACTCGTGCCGATCCGGCGCGGCCGGCGCGAACCCGACGCCGCAGTTGCCCATCACCGTGGTGGTGACGCCGTGCCAACCCGAGGGCGTGACGAAGGGGTCCCAGGTGACCTGCGCGTCGTAGTGCGTGTGCACGTCGACGAAGCCGGGCGTGAGCAGCAGCCCGTCGGCGTCGATGGTGCGGGTGCCGCCGGCGATGCTGCCGGCCGGCTCGACGGCCGAGATGTGGGCACCATCGACCGCGACGTCGGCGGACCTGCCCGGCTCGCCGCTGCCGTCGACGAGGTGTGCGTTGCGGATGACGAGGTCGTGGGTCACGCCAACAGCTTCGCGCAGTGGTGAAGGAGCCCGTTCGAGGAGATGGCGGTGTCGCTGGTGAACGTGCGCGCGCCGTGTCGATCGGTGAACGTGCCACCCGCCTCCTCCACGATCACCATCACTGCGGCCAGGTCGTACGGCTGCAGCCCGACGGCGTCGACGGCGAGGTCGACGGCGCCTTCGGCGACGAGCATGTGCTGCCAGAAGTCGCCGAATCCTCGCGCTCGGTACGCCTGTTGTTGCAAGTGCACCAACGCGTCGGTGAGGCCGAGAGCGTCCCAACCGGAGGAGAACGTCACCGACACCTGAGCCTCGTCGATCGAAGCCACCGACGACACCTTGCACTGCATGCCGTCCGCGTACGCGCCGAGACCCTTCGCAGCCCACCACTTGCGCCCCATCGCCGGGGCGGACACCACGCCCACCAGCGCGCCGTGCTCCACGTGGGTGAGCGCGACCAGTGAGGCCCACACCGGGATGCCGCGCACGAAGTTGCTGGTGCCGTCGATCGGGTCGATGATCCAACGCCACGGGCTGTCGACGTCGCCGACCAACCCGTGCTCCTCGCCGAACAATCCGTGGTGCGGGCGCTCGGCGATCACGTGGCGGCTGATGGCCAGTTCGGCCTCGCGGTCGGCCTCCGTGACCTCGGTGCGGTTCGCCTTCCAGTCGAGGTTGAACGACCGGTTCACGTAGTGCGGCATCGAGATGGCGGAGGCCAGGTCGGCGAGGTGCAGCGCGAACTGCAGCTCCGCGGCGGCGTCGAAGTCGGGGATGGTCACGGCAGCGAGGTTAGGCCGTCCCGTCCGCGGGAGCAGTGGTCGACGCGGCGCTCGACCGGAAAGGGGTCAGCGCGTGAGCAGGTCGCGGGCGGCGGTGGCGATGCCCGGCGCGTCGAGGCCGAGTTGAGCGAGGATGCGGTCGGCCGAGCCCTGCGGGATGAAGCGGGCGGGCAGGCCGAGCACCTTCACCGGAACGGCGGCCGACACGGCACGGACCTGGTCGGCGATGGTCATGCCGATGCCGCCGTCGCGGATGCCGTCTTCGATGGTGACGACGGCGCCGTGGCGCGCCGCGTCGGCGATCATCGCCGGATCGAGCGGAGCGCACGAGCGGACGTCCCACACGGTGGCGTCGATGCCCGAGGCGGACAGCAGATCGGCGGCCTTCTGCGCGTCGGCGAGCATCTTGCCGACGGCGAGGAGTGCCACCGTGCCGTCGCCTTCGCGCGTGCGACGCGCGAGCAGCCCGGTGCCCACCTCGTGCTCGCTCACGTGCACTGCGGCACCGCGTGGCCAGCGGATGGCCACCGGGCCTTCGTCGGCCAGCGTGATGGATTCGTGCAGCATGGCCTGCAGCTCCTCTGCGCTCGACGGTGCGAGCACGCGCATGCCGGGCACCTTCGCCAGCAACGCCATGTCGTACATGCCGTGGTGGCTGGCACCGTCGGGGCCGGTGATGCCGGCGCGGTCGAGGCAGAAGACCACCGGCAGCCGATGCATCGCGACGTCGTAGACCACTTGGTCCCACGCACGGTTCAGGAACGTGGAGTAGATGGCGACGACCGGGCGCAGGCCGCCCATGGCCATGCCTGCCGCGCCCGTGACTGCGTGCTGCTCGGCGATGCCGACGTCAAAGAAGCGATCGGGGAAGCGCGCCTGGAAGGGCAGCAGTCCGGTGGGGCCTGCCATGGCGGCCGTGATGGCCACCACGCGAGGGTCGGCCTCTGCTTCCTTGATGATGCCTTCGGCGAACGCCTGCGTGTAGCCGGTGACCACGGCCGGCGGCGGGCCGACCATCGGGTCGAACACGGGCGCGTCGTGCAGGTGCTTCTCGTCGTCGTCCTCCGCCGGCGAGTAGCCGCGGCCCTTCTGGGTGAGCACGTGCACGACGATGGGGCCTTCGGCGGAGAGCTCGATGGCGTTGCGCAGCGAGTGCTCGAGGGCTTCCACGTCGTGACCGTCGACCGGGCCCACGTAGCGAACCCCGAGTGCCTCGAAGAACGACGGCGGTTGCAGGAACTCGCGCACTGCCGCCTTGAACGCTTCGACGCCCTTCTCTGCCTGCGGGCCGACGTAGGGCAGGTCGCGCAGGAACTGCTCGAGTCGGCGCTGGCGGCGCACGTACACGGGGTTGAGGCGGATGTTGGTGAGGCTGTGCGACAGCTTCTCGGTGATGCGGTCGGGCAGGCTGGGATGGTCGGCGATGGCCTCTTCGCGGAGGGTGGGCCCGGCCGTGAGGTTGCTGATGGTGGGTGCGTAGCTGCGGCCGTTGTCGTTGAGCACGATGATGACGCGCTGGTTGCTGTGGCCGATGTTGTTGAGCGCCTCGTAGGCCATGCCGCCGGTCATGCTGCCGTCGCCGATGACGGCGACGATGTGGCGGTGCGAGTCGGTGCCCGCGTCGCGTGCGACCGCGAGGCCGTACGCGTAGGAGAGCACCGTGGACGCGTGGCTGTTCTCGATGTAGTCGTGCGGGCTCTCTTCGCGGTTCGGGTAGCCGGAGAGGCCGCCCGCCTGCCGCAGGGTCTCGAACGAGGCTTGGCGCCCGGTGACCATCTTGTGCACGTATGCCTGATGGCCGGTGTCCCAGAGGATGGCATCGGTGGGCGACTCGAACACTCGGTGCAACGCGAGTGTGAGCTCGACCGCTCCGAGGTTGCTGCCGAGGTGGCCGGCGTTCTCGGCGACGGCCTGCACGATGAAGTCGCGCACTTCGCCGGCGAGGTCGGACAGCTCGGCGTAGCTGAGTTCTCGAAGGTCGGACGGTTGCCGGATGTCGTGGAGGGCCATGGCGCCGCTCACGATACCTGTGCCGAAGGTGCGGCCAGGTATCACGCCTCCCGGGTGCGGGTCGGTGACGCCCGGCGCGCTAGGAATCGCACATGGATACCTTGCCCAGTCAGTCGTTGCGGGGACAGAGCGCACTCATCACCGGTGGTGGCAGCGGCATCGGGCTCGCGTGCGCCACCCGCCTGGCTCGCGACGGTGCCACCGTCGTGCTCGCCGGCCGCACTGCCGAGAAGCTGACGGCCGCCGCAGGTGGGCTGCGCAATGCCGGAGCCGACGTGCACACCGTCGTCTGCGACGTCACCGACGAGTCGCAGGTGCAGGCCGCGTGCGACCAGGCCGCCGCATTCGGGCAGTTCACGATGGTGGTCGCGAACGCGGGCTCCGGCTCCGCAGCGCCGCTGCACCTCACCACGCTCGACGATTGGAACAGCGTGATGGCCACCAACCTCACCGGCGCGTTCCTCACCATCAAGCACTCGGCGGTGCACCTCGCACGCGCGGGTGGCGGAGCGATCGTGGCCATCTCGTCCATCGCTGCGCCGCGCACGCACCGCTACATGACGCCGTACTGCGTCAGCAAGGCCGGGCTCGAGATGCTCGTGCAGCAGGCCGCCGACGAGCTCGGCTCGGTCGGCATCCGGGCCAATGCAGTCCGGCCCAGCCTGGTTCCCACCGACATCTCCGTCGGGCTCACCGGCAGCCCCGACATCGTCGCCGACTACCTCGATCAGATGCCGCTCGCCCGACTGGGCACGGTCGACGACATCGCCAACGCGGTGCGCTTCCTGCTCGGCGAGGAGAGCAGCTGGATCACCGGCCAGTGCATCAGCACCGATGGTGGCCACCACCTTCGCCGCGGCCCGAACCTGACGCCGCTGATGGAGATGGTCCTCGGCGCCGATGCACACCCGCACTGACCCGCACTCCGTCCGAAAGGCACTGCCATGACCGCACTCTTCGATCTCACCGGCCACGTGGCCCTCGTCACCGGCGGCAACAGCGGCATCGGCCTGGGCATGGCCGAGGCACTCGCCGGCCAGGGTGCCAGCGTGGCCATCTGGGGCACGAACCCGACCAAGAACGCCGCGGCCGCCGAACGGCTTCGCGCGCTGGGGAACCCGGTGCTCGATCTGGTGTGCGACGTCGGCGACCATCAGGCGGTGATCGACAGCATGGCGGCGACGGTGGCTGCGCTCGGCCGCATCGACTCCTGCTTCGTCAACGCCGGTGTCGGCGGCCAGGCGCCGAGCTTCGTCGGCATGAGCGAGGACGAGTGGAACCGGGTGATGCGCGTGAACCTCGACGGTGCGTTCTTCACCGCACAGGAGGCCGTGAAGCAGATGGTCGCCCAGGACCCCCAGGGCGGGTCGGTGGTGTTCACCACGTCGGGTTCCGCGAAGTACGGCCAGCAGCGCGGGCAGCACTACGGCGGGTCGAAGGGTGCACTCATCTCGATGATGAAGGGCATCGCGGTCGAGCATGCACGCCACGGCATCCGCTGCAACGCCATCCTGCCCGGCTGGATCAAGAGCGACATGACCGCCGGCGCACTCAGCTGGGACAAGTTCGTCGCCAACGAGCTGCCGCGGGTGCCGATGCGTCGATGGGGCAAGCCCGAGGACTTCGCCGGTCTCGCCGTGTACCTCGCCAGCGGTGCGAGCAGCTATCACACCGGCGACGTGATCACCATCGACGGCGGCTACCACTCGTTCTGATCGGCTGCGCGAAGCTGACTGCATGATCACTCGCATCGAAGGCCACGCCGGGCAGCAAGCGGTGGCAGCGCTGATGGCGTTCGGCACCGACACCATGTTCACCCTCAACGGTGGGCACATCTGGCCGCTGTACGACGCAGCACGCGACCAGGGGATGAAGGTCGTCGACACCCGTCACGAGCAGACCGCCACGTTCGCTGCGGAGGCCTACGCCAAGCTCACCCGCAAGCCGGGGTTCGCCGCGCTGACCGCCGGACCCGGCATCACCAACGGCGTGTCGGCCACCACGTCCGCGTTCTTCAACGGGTCGCCCGTGGTGGTGCTCGGCGGGCGTGCGCCGGAAGCGCGGTGGGGCAGCGGCTCGTTGCAGGAGTTCGACCACGTGCCGGTGATGCAGTCCATCACGAAGAGCGCTGCGACGGTGAAGGACTCGTCGCAGGCCGGCGCGATGGTGCACGCGGCCGCGCAGCTCGCGCTCACTCCGCACCGCGGGCCCACGTTCCTCGACGTGCCGCTCGACGTGTTCTTCGCCGCGTCCGCGGGCGAGTTCCCCACCGTCGACGCGGAGGGTGTCCGCGGCGCCGACCCTGATCCGGACGCGGTCGCGCAGCTGGCCGATCTCATCGCCAACGCCGAGCGCCCGGCGTTCATCGTCGGCAGCGACGTGTACTGGGACGGCGCCTGGGATGCATTGCGCGCGGCCGCCGAGCACCTGCGGGTGCCGTGCTTCTTCAACGGGTTGGGCCGCGGCACGCTGCCCGCCGACCACGAGCTCGCGTTCCTGCGCACGCGCGGGCTGCTGAAGGCCCGTGCCGATCTCGTCGTCGTGCTCGGCACGCCACTCGACTTCCGCCTCGGGTTCGGCCAGTTCGGCAACGCGCAGGTGGCCCACGTGGTCGACAGCGACGAGCAGCGCGCGCAGCACATCGACGTGCCGACGGTCGCCGGCGACAGCAACCTCGTGCTCCGTGCGTTGGCCGACCACAGCGGGCCTCGTGTCGATCACGACGCGTGGGTCGCGGAGCTGCGTGCCGCGGAAGAGCGGGGACGCGCCGCCGACGAGGAGCTGCTCGCCGACGACAGTTCGCCGATCAAGCCGAGCCGCATCTACGGCGAGCTCGGTCGCCGGATGGCCCGCGACGCAGTGGTCATCTGCGACGGCGGCGACTTCGCCAGCTACGCCGGCAAGTTCGTCGAGGTGTTCGAACCCGGGTGCTGGCTCGACACCGGTCCGTACGGTTGCCTCGGCAACGGGCCCGGGTACGCCATCGCCGCTCGCACGGTGCGCCCCAGCAGCCAGATCGTGCTGCTCCTCGGCGACGGCGCCGCCGGCTTCAGCATGATGGACGTCGACACGATGGTGCGTCACGACCTGCCGGTGGTGATGGTGGTCGGCAACAACGGCATGTGGGGGCTGGAGAAGCACCCGATGCAGGCCATCTACGGCTGGGACATGGCCTGCGACCTGCAGCCAGGTCTGCAGTACGACCAGGTGGTCAAGGCCCTCGGCGGCGCCGGCGAGACCGTCACCTCGCCCGCCGACATCGGCCCCGCCCTCGACCGCGCCTTCGCCAGCGGCGTGCCCTACATGGTGAACGTCCTCACCGACCCCACCGACGTCTACCCCCGAACCAGCAACCTCGGCTGACCCGGCACCTCTCGGCGAGCTTTGGCGCTGGGAGGCCCACATCGGGCGCCCCACACCCAAAGCTTGCAATCGGGTTGCTCAGCGCGGGCCGGCGGTATGTTGCCGGTGACTTCCCCCAACAGCCTGTTGTCCTCTGGGGAGTCCCATGCCTGCATTCACGCAGCTCATCGCCCGCTGGTTCCGAGACCACCACGGAATTGCCGCCTCGAGTGAGCTTCGCGCACTCGGCCTGTCGGAGAAGCACCGTCGGATGTTGCTGAGCGCGGGAGTGCTCGAGGAGCTCTTCGAGGGTGTGTACCACCTGGTGTCCTCGCCCCTCGACTTCGAGGCACGGTGTGCGGCGGTCTGTGCGGCGGATCTCTCGCTGGCCATCTCGTGCTACAGCGCCGGAAAGCTGGCGGGACTGCGGAAGTGCAACTCGCCGCGCATCCACGTCACGACAGGCCGGGTGACCAAACCGCTCGGCCGCGGCGTCATCGTGCACCGCACAGATTCGCTCGTCCCCGCGGACATCGTCGTTCGAAACGACGGCATACGCGTCACCACTCCGCAACGCACGTTCTTCGATCAGGCCCGCCATGTCGATGACCTGACGCTCATCTCGCTCGGCGAGCAGATCCTGGACCTGAAGCTGGCGACCGCCGACGAGTTGCGCGCCACGGTTGCTCGCCTGGCCGTGCCGGGCCGCCCCGGTGGCGCGCGGGCGCAGAGAGTCATGGGGGCGCGGGGCAATGGACCCGCGGCCGACTCCGATGACGAGGTCAGGCTTCTGCACGCACTGCACCGCCACGGCATGGACGCCTTCGTTCGTCAGCCACCAGTTCGTCTGCTCGACGGCGGAGTCGTGCATCCCGACTTGGGAGACCCTGTGGCTCGGTTCTACATCGAGGTCGATCACCACACATGGCACTCGAGCGCTGCATCCGTCGCCTACGACACAGCGCGGGACCGGAAGGTCCGGCTCACCGGTGCTGCCGTGGAACGGGTGACGGACGACGCCATTGCAACCGACCTGGCCGAGGTGGTGAACGAACTCGCAGCCCTCTATCGCCTCTGGCGTCGCAGCATTGGCGCTGAGAGGCCCGCATCGGGCGCCTGAACGCCAAAGCTCGACCCGCGATCGGTGGGCCGGCTGACCGGGTGCGTCAGTTGCAGGTGCTGCCGGGGGAGGGGATGATCTGGCCGGCGGCGTCGATGTCGAAGTAGGGCGAGTCGGCGCGGAGGTAGTCGGGGACCATCTCCGCTTCGGTGACCGGCGTCTTGTTCTCGAGGATGCTGTACGACTCGATGGCGGTCTGCAGCATCCGCCGTTCGGTGGTGCAGTTCACGCCGGTGGAGCGCTGGATGTTGGCCGCGCCGTCCTTGGCGTCCTTCGCGGGGTAGCCCGACAACGCGAGCGCAGCAGCAGCGGCGAAGAGCGTGGTGATGAGTGGCTTCACTGTGTCTTGTCCATGAATCGGTCGACCTCCACCAGAACGCGGGTGACCTTTCCTGCAGCCACCAGCCCTTTGGTATCGGACGCCGAAACCATGAACGTGAGCCTTCGTCCCTCGATTTTCTCGAGGACCGCTTCGGCCTCCACCTCGCCACCCACGGGTGTGGGCTGCAGATGGTCGAGTTGCACTCGCATGCCGACCGTGGTGCTGCCCTCCGGCAGCTGCCCGGCCAACGCCGCGCACGTGGCCTGCTCGCACAGCGCGACCACCCGCGGGGTGGCCAGCACCAGCACCGAGCCGGAGCCCATGGCCACGGCCGAGTCGGCCTCGGTGACCACCATGCTCGCTGTGCCCTTGAGGCCGACTGTTGCACTCACGAGTCGTCACGCTACCGCCTCTCCTCGATGGCGACGGCTCGGTAGGGTGAGCCGGGTGATCGACCAAGACGTGTTGGAACGAGTACTGGCAACGGCGGTTCGAACCGGAGCCGAGTTCGCCGAGGTGTACGCAGAGGACAAGCGGTCCACGTCGGTGGCGCTCGACGACGGCCGCGTGGAGCAGGTCACCAGCGGCCGCGACCGCGGTGCCGGCATCCGCGTGGTGAAGGGCGACACCACCGGCTTCGCGCACACCGCCGACCTCAGCGAAGCCGGCTTGCGCGCCGCGGCCGAAGCCGCGGCTGCCGCCGCCAGCCAGGGTGGAGGTGGCGAGCGCACGATCGCGCTCACCCGCAGCGCCGAGCGCACGGTCAGCCCCATCGGCCAGTTCCCCGACGACGTGCGCAAGACCGACAAGGTGGCCGTGCTGCAGCGCATCGACGAGGCTGCTCGCGGCGCCGGCGCCGGCATCGTGCAGGTCTCGGCCGGCTACGGCGACAGCAGCAAGCACGTGCTCATCGCGAACACCGACGGCGTGTTCGTCACGGACCGCCAGGTGCGCACGCTGGTGCGCGTCACCGCCGTGGCCAACGGCGACGGCGGCATGCAGACCGGCTCGCAGAGCGCCGGGCACACCATGGGCTTCGAGCTGTTCGACCACGTCGACGTCGACGACCTCGCTCGAGATGCCGCCCGCATCGCGCTCACCAAGCTGCACGCCCGCCCGGCACCCAGCGGCGCACTGCCGGTGGTCATCAAGCAGGGCAGCGGCGGCGTGCTGTTCCACGAAGCGTGCGGTCACGGGCTGGAGGCCGACCTCGTCGCCAAGGGCGGCAGCGTCTACCGCGGCAAGCAGGGTGAGCTGGTCGCCTCGCCGCTCGTGACGCTCGTCGACGACGGCACGATGACCGGCGAGTGGGGTGCCATCGCGTACGACGACGAAGGCCACCCCAGCCAGTACAACGTGCTCATCGAGAACGGTGTGCTCACCGACTACATGTGGGACTACCTGCGGGCACGCAAGGAAGGCCGCCGGCAGAGCGGCAACGGCCGCCGGCAGAGCTACCAGCACCTCCCGATGGTGCGCATGACCAACACCTACGTGCTCAACGGCACCGACGAGCCCGACGACCTCGTTCGCGCCACGGACTACGGCGTGTACGTGGCGAAGCTCGGCGGCGGCAGCGTCAACACCGCCACCGGCGACTTCGTGTTCGGCATGACCGAGGCCTACCTCATCGAGAACGGCGAGATCACCGAACCGCTGCGCGACGGCAACCTCATCGGCAACGGCCCGCAGGTGCTCAGCGACATCGACCTGCTCGGCAACGACTTCGCGATGGGCAACCCGGGCACGTGCGGCAAGGACGGCCAGGGCGTGCCGGTCGGCGACGGCCAGCCCACCCTGCGCGTGAAGTCGATGACCATCGGCGGCACCGCCGCATGAGCGAGCAGTTGCAGGAGATCGCGGACCGCGTGGTCGCGCAGGCCCGCGCGGGCGAGCAGGTGGAGGCGTTCGTGTCGCGCGACAGCGAGACCGACATCCGTGTCTACGAAGGCGCGGTCGAACACTTCGTCAGCGCGCAGAGCGAAGGCATCGGCATCCGCATCATCCGCGACGGTCGCACCGGGTTCGCATACGCGGGCACGCTCGACCCTTCGGCCATCGCCGAGGTGCTGGCGGAAGCCCGCGACAACGTGGAGTTCGGCACGCACGACGAGTGGGCCGGCCTCGCCGAGCCCGACGGCGTCGACGTGGTGGAGCAGGAGCTGTGGAACGACGCGCTCGCCGCGTACGGCACCGACCACAAGATCGAGCTTGCGAAGGAGCTCGAGCGGCTGACGTTGGGCGTGGACTCGCGAGTGCGCGTCGACGACTCGAACTACGCCGACGTCGCGGTCGAGACGGCCGTGGCCACCACCACCGGCATCCGCCGCAACGGTCGCGAGAACGGCTGCTACGTGTCCATCAGCACGCTCGCCGACGACGGCGACGAAACGCAGACCGGTTTCGGGTTCAGCGTCGGTCGTTCGCCCGACCAGTTCGACCTCGCCAAGGCGGCTCGTGAGGCCGCCGATCGCGCCACCCGTCTGCTTGGTGCCACCAAGCCGGCGTCGAAGCGCGTCACCGTGGTGCTCGACCCGTACGTGACGGCGATGTTCCTCGGTGTCATCTCCAGCACGCTCAACGGCGAGGCCGTGTCGAAGGGCCGCAGCCTGTTCAAGGATCGCCTCGGCGACGCCGTCGCCAACCCGCTCGTCACGCTCGTCGACGACCCCACCAACACGCTCGCCTACACCGCCACCGATCTCGACGGCGAAGGCCTCGCGGCACGTCGCAACGTGCTCATCGACCGCGGTGTGCTGCAGGGCTTCGTGCACAACAGCTACAGCGCACGGCGTGTGGGCGCGCACAGCACGGGCAACGCAGTCCGCGGCGGCTTCAAGGGCACGCCGGGGGTCGGCTGCCTCGCGCTGCAGTTGCAGCCCGGCACGCGCGATCAGGCCGCGCTGGTGGCCGACGTCGCCGATGGCGTGCTCGTACAGTCGGTGCAGGGCCTGCACAGCGGCGTCAACCCCATCAGCGGCGACTTCTCCGTCGGCGCCTCCGGCCTCGTCATCACGAACGGCGAGGTGGGTGCACCCATCCGCGAGTTCACCATCGCGTCCACGTTGCAGCGCATGCTGCTCGACGTGGTCGAGATCGGCGGCGACGTCGACTGGTTGCCCATGCGGGCTGCCGGCGTCAGCCTCGTCATCCGCGACATCACCCTGTCGGGTGCGTGACCCGGGTCCGCAGGCTCAGCGCAACGCGTCGGTGAGCGACCGGCACCCGAGGCCGAGCGCGGTGGCGGCCGACGTGTCGAGGACGACGTTGCCGGGCCGATCGACTCCGGTCTCGGCGAGCGATGCCGTGGGCACGGCTGCCGGGTCGCGGCCCATCCACACGGCGAAGGCCTGAGCGAGCTGCGCGCGGCTGACCGCCTGCGGACCGGCCACGTGCAGCACACCCGTCACGTCCGGTCGATCGGCCAACGCGACCAGCGCGGCAGCGACATCGGCCGCGTGCGCGGGGCAGCGGTACTCGTCGGTGAAGAACTGCATGCGCGATCGGCCGTCGAGCACAGCGGCCACGTCGGTCTGGCAGATGGCCTGCCGTTCCGTGCCGTAGAGCAACGAGGTGCGCACCGCCAGCGACGTCGGGTTCACCGCGTACGCGGCCGCCTCGGCCTCCGCCTTCCACCGGCCATAGTCGATGACCGCGTCGGGCCGGTCGTGTTCGGTGTACGGCTGCGGGCGTCCGGCGAACACGACGTCGGTCGACATGTGGATCAGCCGCGCGCCGGCTGCCGCGGCACCTTCGGCGACGTTGCGCGTGCCATCGACGATGACCTGTCGATCGCCACGGCGATACGCGAGGTGCACGACCACGTTCGGCTTCCACGTGCGGATGCGGTCGATCACCGCATCGCGCCGACGGATGTCGAGCGAACCCGACGACTCGGCGAGCAGCTCCCACCGGCCGGCGTCGCTGGCATCGACCAGATGTGCACCGAGGAAGCCGGTGGCTCCGGTGATCATCATCAGCCGGTGGCTGGGTCGCGTCCATCGCATGCGCCGACGGTACCGTGGCCACTCGTGCCGTCTCCGCACCCCGCCGCCCTCGCCCGCCATCCGCACCTGGCGCAGCCGCTGCCCGCGGGGTGGGTGCGCGTGGACCTGCACAGCCACACGATGTGGAGCGGCGACAGCACCACCACGCCCGACGAGGTGCACGAGGCGGTCACCGAGGCCGGCATCGACGTGCTGTGCATCACCGACCACCACGCCATCAGAGGAGCGACGGAGCTCTCGGCCACGTTGCCGTGCCGCGTGATCGTCGGCGAGGAGATGCGCACGCACGCCGGTGAGGTCATCGGGCTGTTCCTCACCGAGCGCATCCCGCACGGCATGAGTCCCGCGGCGTCGGCCGACGCCATCCGCGCGCAGGGCGGTGTGGTGTACATCCCGCACCCGTTCGACCCGATGCGCCGCAACATGGCCGAGCCCGCGTTGTACGAACTGGCGAATGGCGGTCTCGTCGACGCGGTGGAGGTGCTCAACGCGAAGACCAGCCTGCGCAGCCTCAACGAGCGCGCCGCACGGTTCGCCGACGAGTTCGACCTGGCCGCCGGCGCGGGCAGTGACGCGCACGTTCCACTCGCGATCGGGGCCGCCTACGTGGTGATGCCCGACTTCGACGGACCGGCCGACTTCCTGGCGAAGCTGCGCGACGGACGCATCGTCGGGCATCATTGGGACGAGCACCGACCGTGGACGCCGCGAGTGCTGCCCAGCCTCCCCAACGACTAGAACTGGACCTTCGTGCCCATCATCCATGCCATCGTGCTCGGCCTCGTGCAGGGGCTCGCCGAGTTCCTCCCGATCTCGTCCAGCGGCCACCTGCTGCTGGTGCCGTGGCTGTTCGGCTGGGACGACTTCGCCAACCACCCCGAGCTGGAGAAGGCGTTCGACGTGGCGCTCCACCTGGGCACCGTCGTTGCCGTCATCGCGTACTTCCGCAAGGACCTCGTGGTCTACATCCGCGAGGGCACCCGACTGCTGTGGAAGCGCGAGAAGCCGATCAACCCCGACGGCCGGCTGGCATGGCTGCTGGTGCTGTCGTCGGTTCCCGCGGCCGCGGTCGGTGCGCTCGGCGAGGAGTACATCGACTCGAAGCTGGGCACCCCCGTGCTCATCGCGCTGTCGCTCATCGTGTTCGGCCTGCTGCTCGCCTGGGCCGACCGGCGCGCAGGTGCGCGATCGATGGACGACTACACGCGGGCCGACGCGCTGAAGGTGGGCGCCGCGCAGGTGCTGGCGCTGAACCCCGGCACGTCGCGCAGCGGCATCACCATGACCGCCGCCCGGTACATCGGGTTCAGCCGCGATGCGGCCGCTCGCGCCAGCTTCCTGATGGCCATTCCGGTCACCGTCGGCGCAGTCGCCTACAAGATGGTGAAGCTGCTCAGCGACGGCATCCCGCCGGGCTTCGGCCTGCCGATGATCGTGGGCATCATCACCTCCGGCATCTCCGGCTGGCTGGCCGTGTGGGGCACCCTGAAGCTCATCCGCACTCGCTCGTTCATGCCGTTCGTCATCTACCGCATCGCACTGGGGGTGCTGGTGTTGCTGCTCGTCGCGACGGGCGTACGCTCAGCCTGATGAGCGACCTCGTACTGCAGACGGTGCCGCTGGGCTTCCAGTGGCAGACCGCCGACCCGTTCCTGTTCTGTGTGCACCACCTCGACCACTACCCGGCGGGCAACGGCCAGTTCGGGCCGCAGGGGTCGCTGGCGGGTCGTTCCATCGGCAACGACTTCGAGCCGCGCGACGGCTGGCGCATGTACCACGGCAGCACGGTGCCCGGGTTCCCGGAGCACCCACACCGCGGGTTCGAGACCATCACGTTCGCGCGTCAGGGCTTCATCGACCACAGCGACTCGCTCGGTGCAGCGGCTCGGTTCGGTCGCGGCGACGTGCAGTGGATGACGGCGGGCAGTGGCGTGGTGCACAGCGAGATGTTCCCGCTGCTCGACGAACAAGGCCCCAACACCGTCGAGCTGTTCCAGATCTGGATGAACCTGCCGGCCAGCGACAAGATGGTGCCGCCGTACTTCACCATGCTGTGGAGCGAGCAGATCCCGCGTCACACGCACACCGACGCCGATGGCCGCGAGAGCGTCGTCACCGTCATCGCCGGCGAGTTCCGCATCGGGGGCGAGGTGCTCACGCCACCGGCACCGCCGCCGGCCTCGTGGGCGTCGCGTGCCGAGGCCGACGTCTCGATCCTGCACCTCGTGCTGCAGCCCGGCGCCGAGTTGCAGCTCCCCGCGGCGGTCAATCCCGACGTGGTGCGCGTGCTCTACGTGTTCGAGGGGTCGGTGGGCATCGACGACGCGGAGGTCGGCACGTCCACCGGTGCGGTGGTCGACCCGACGGCGCTGCTGCCGCTCGTCGCAGGCGCGGAGGGCGCGGAGATCCTGATGATGCAAGCTCGCCCGATCGGCGAACCGGTGGCGCAGTACGGCCCGTACGTGATGAACACGGAGGCCGAGATCCAGCAGGCGTTCTCCGACTATCGCCGCACCGGCTTCGGTGGCTGGCCATGGCCGAACCCCGACCCGGTGCACGGCCCGGGCAGCGCTCGCTTCGCTCGTCACGCCGACGGGCGCGAGGAGCACCCGGGCGTCTCGGTGACGGCACAGGGATGACCACTCCACCCGCAGGTCGGCACCCGGAGACCACCGCCGTCACCGCCGGTCGCCCGACCGAGATCGGCGATCCGCTCAACCACCCGATCGTGCTCGCCAGCAACTACCGCGGCGAGGCGGGCGAGTACACGCGCACGCACGGCACGCCCGGTTGGATCGGCTTGGAGGACGCCGTCGGCGCGCTGGAAGGCGGCAGTGCCGTCGCCTTCTCCTCTGGAATGGCCGCGGCCGCGGCCGCGCTGTTCGCACTCGCGCCGAAGGTGCTGGTGCTGCCCACGTACTCGTACCTGGGCGTGCGCGCGTTGGTCGACGACCACGTGCGCCAGGGGCACCTGGAGGTGCGGTTCGTCGACATTGCCGACACCGCCGAGGTGATCGCCGCGCTGCCCGGCGCCGACGTGGTGTGGATCGAGACGCCCACCAATCCCACACTGCACGTGGCCGACGTCCCCGCCATCTGCGCGGCCGCCGCCGCGCAGGGTGCGCAGGTGGTGGTCGACAGCACGTTCGCGACGCCCATCTGCGCACAGCCGTTGGCCGATGGCGCCACCATCGTGCTGCACAGCGGCACCAAGTTCATCGGGGGCCACAGCGATCTGCTCATCGGCCTGTGCGTGGCGTCGGATCCCGCCATCGTCGAACGATTGCACCACACGCGTCTCGTCAACGGCAGCACACCGGGCGCACTGGAGGCCTTCCTCGCGTTGCGCGGTGTGCGCACGTTGCCGCTGCGGATGGAACGCATGCAATCGAACGCGGCAGTCATCGTGGCCCGTCTGCGCGAGCACCCGGCCGTGGCGGAGGTGCGCTACCCGGGCTTCGGGGCGATGGTGTCGTTCGTGATGGCCGGCGACGCCACCGCCAGTGCGGCTGCGGCCGATCGAGCGTGTCGTGCGGTGCGGGTGGTGGTGCCCGCCACCAGCCTGGGTGGCGTCGAGTCGACGATGGAGCGCCGCCAGAAGTACGCGGGCGACGCACACGTGCCACCCGGACTCATCCGCATGAGCGTGGGCATCGAGCACATCGACGACATCTGGGCCGACCTCGACCAAGCCCTCGGCGCAGTCGGCGCCGGATGAGGATCTTCCTGGCCGGCGCCACCGGGGTGATCGGCCGCCGGTTGGTGCCGTTGCTCGTCGACGCCGGCCACGAGGTGACGGGCATGACCCGCTCGCCCGAGCACGCCCCGCTGCTCACCGACCTCGGGGCGACACCGGTGGTGTGCGACGTGTACGACACGTCTGCGCTCACGGCCGCGGTCGTCGCCGCGCGACCCGACGTGGTGATGCACCAGCTCACCGACCTGCCCGACGACATCGCGCAGATCGGCGAGTACGCACCCCGCAACGCGCGCATCCGTCGCGAGGGCACCGCGAACCTGTTGGCCGCGGCGAGTGCGGCCGGAGCGACCAGGTTCATCGCGCAGAGCGTCGCGTGGGAACTGCCCGGCCCTGGCGCTGCGGGCATCAGGGCGTTCGAGCAGATGGTGCTCGATGCGTCGGGCATCGTCGTTCGCTACGGCCAGTTCTACGGCCCGGGTACCTACCACTCCGAGCCGCCGGACCACCCGCGCATCCACATCGACGACGCTGCGGCTCGCACACTCGACGCGCTCACCACCGCCGAGCCGATCCTCACCCTCGCCGACCCCGACTGACTCGCCTCGGTCCTCACAGAGAATGTTCTGGGCCTGGATCGTCCCGGGCGCCGGGACGATTCCTGTCCAGACGCCCGTGTGGGACGATTCCTGTCCAGAATCCGTGGGGTCAGGGGAGGCGGGCGAGCGTGGTGGCGCCGAGCGCGAGTTGGGCGCTCAGGTCGGCGGCGCACCCCGGCGCGACCGCCACTTCCACGACCTCCGTCTCGACCTCGGCGCTCGCGACCACGATGCCGTCGCACCACCGTTGGCCGCTGCCGAACACGACCACGCGATCGAGCACCGCCAGGGTGGGCGCGGCGTCGGCCGGCACGGCGAACACCACCCAACCGGACGGGGCGAGCGATTCGCCGGCGAGGTCGTCGGCCACCAGCACTTCGCCGGTGGCGATGCTGCGTGCTGCGACGGCATCGGCCGGCAGCGACCTGAGCGCCGCCGCCGGCACCACGGCCAGCGGGTGCTCCCGCGGGCTGGCGACCACCGCCTCGCCGGCAGCGACCTCACCGGTGGTCACCCACACCGTGCGCGTGGTGCCCCACGAGTCGCGGGCGGCGCTCACCCGTTCCTGCGCAGCAGCGACCGAGAACCACACGACCGCAGCGCACACGGCGACGCACAGCCAGTAGAGCCACGGTCGGCGCGCCAGCGCCAACCGCACGCGGGGGAGCAACGACATGGGGCCTCCCAGGGCGAACCGAGTTCCAGCGTGGGGGAAGCCGCTGTGGCGCACCATATCGGTGCGCGGGCGGAGTCAGTCGCTCTTCGAGCCGGAGCCGGAGCTGGCGCTCGGGGCGCTCGCCGCGGCCGGCGCCGGGGTGCTGGACGAGCTGCTGCTCGAGTCGCCGGAGCTGCTGGACGAGCTGCTCGACTCGCTGGACGAGCTGCTGCTCGACGGCGTGGTGGAGCTGGACTTGCCGCGGCTGTCGGTCTTGTAGAAGCCACCGCCCTTGAACGTGACGCCCACGGGCAGGAACACCTTCTTCACCGGCATCGTGGCGCCGGTGGCCGGGTGGACGGCCTCGGTGAGCGCGTCGTCGCTGAACGATTGCTGGACCTCGATGGTCTCGCCCGTATCGATGAACTTGTAGACGTAGGTGGGCATCGATGGCTCCGGATTAGCAGTCGAGTGGTGCGACTGCCAAGGCTATCCCGCGGTGGTGGCGAACAAACGGGGCCTATCCTCTCGGCATGCGAGCACGGACGGCCGTCATCCCGGCAGCGGGCATGGGCACCCGCTTCCTCCCCGCCACCAAGGCAGTTCCCAAGGAACTGCTCCCCATCATCGACACGCCGGCGTTGCAGCTGATCATCGACGAGTGCGTCGGCGCCGGCATCGACCACATCGTGGTCGTCACCAGTCACGCCAAGCCCGCCATCGAGGCCTACTTCGCCGAGGCGCCGGAAGTGGTCGCCAAGCTGCGCAGCACCGGCCGCGACCACGTCGCCGACCACCTCGAGGCCATCGGTCGCGACGTGAAGATCAGCTTCGCCTACCAGGACGTGGCCATGGGCCTCGGTCACGCGGTCTGGTGCGCTCGCGACGCGGTGGGCGACCAGCCCTTCGCCGTGCTGCTGCCCGACGAGATCATGGGCGACAGCAGCCTGCTCGCGCAGATGTGCGATCTCTGCGAATCCACCGGCGGCAGCGTCGTCGGCCTGAAGGAGGTGCCGCACGAGGAGGTGAGTGCGTACGGCGTCATCCAGCCGGTCGGTGAGCTCGACGACCAGGGCGTCATCGCCATCAGCAACATGGTCGAGAAGCCCGCCCTGGCCGACGCGCCCAGCGATCTCATCATCATCGGCCGCTACGTGCTCACCGCCGACGTGTTCGAGAAGCTCGAGCGCGTGCAGCCCGGCGCCGGCGGCGAGATCCAGCTCACCGACGCACTGCGCATGCAGGCGGCCGAAGGCACGTTCCACGGAGTGCTGCGCGATGTGCGCCGCTACGACACCGGCAACCCGCTCGGCTGGCTCACCGCGGTGGTGGAGATCGCGCTCGACGACGAGCGCATCGGCCCTCAGTTCCGCAGCTGGTTGCGCGACCGCATGTGAACCCGACGGCCGACGCGGCCGAGTTGCGGGCCTACTACGACAGTCGGCGGAACAGATCGGGATAGTCGAGCAGCAGGCCGAACTCGTCGACCTCCAGGTCGGCGGCGAACCCGCTCTCCACGTTCTCGTAGCGCCAGCGGTGCGACCCGACTCGTGTGTAGCGCTGCACCATCGGCCGCACCTCCAGCGTGTCGGGGTTCACGTGCACCACGGGCAGCTCGGCGGTGTGGCCCTCCAGCAGTGGCAGTCGGCGGATGGGCAGCGTGTTGGTGAAGGGCGTGCATGCGAGATCGATGTCGTAGCAACCGTCGAGCTCGGTGCGGTGCTCGCCGTTCATCTCGCCCCAGCGGCCGCTGCC
Source organism: uncultured Bifidobacterium sp. (assembly GCA_964632715.1). Classification (GTDB taxonomy): domain Bacteria; phylum Actinomycetota; class Acidimicrobiia; order Acidimicrobiales; family Ilumatobacteraceae; genus UBA668. The sequence goes on from CAZWCU010000009.1 coordinate 22,707, forward strand.
GTCGGTGGCGAGCCACAGGTCGGGCTCGTCGAGATCGCGGAACAGCAGGAACTGGCGCACCTGCCAGGTGGGGGAGAGGCGCAGCACGTACTGGATGTGCTCGCGGTCCGCGGCGTCGCTGACCTCGCCGCTGACGGTGAACCCTTCGTTCTCCCACAGGATGGTGGTGGTCTCGATGCCGTCGCCCGCCCAGGTGGCCCAGGTGGCCACGTGCCCGGTGGGCTCGTGTGCCGCGGGAAAGGGCGAGTACGACGTCACCGGCCTCACGGTACCGTGGGCGAATGATCGACATCGCCGAGGCCCGCGAGTACGTGTTCGCACACTGCCCCGCGGCCGCGCCGGTGTCGGTGCCGTGCCGTGAGGCCACCGGCCTGGTCCTGGCGGCGCCGGTGGTGGCCGCGGAACACGTGCCGCCGTTCGCGAACAGCGCGGTCGACGGGTATGCCGTCATCGCCGCCTCGGTGGCCCATGCTCCGGTGGAGCTGCCGGTGGTGGGCGAAGTGGCAGCGGGCGCACACACGCAACACGTGCTGCAACCGGGTGAGGCCATCCGCATCATGACGGGCGCTCCCGTGCCGGAGGGCGCCGACGCCATCGTGATGGTGGAGGACACCGAACGCGTCGACGGTGGGGCACGGGTGCTCGTCCGACGAGCGGTGCAGGCCGGTGTGGCGGTGCGTCACGTGGGCGACGACGTTCGTGAGGGCACGCAGCTCTACGCGGCCGGCACCGTGGTCACTCCCGCCGTCGCCGGCGTGCTGTGCAGTGTGAACGCGGCGGTCGTCAGCGCCGTGCCGCGCGCCCGTGTGGCGGTGCTCTCCACCGGCGACGAACTGATCGACGACGGATCGCCGCTGCAGCCCGGGCAGATCCGCGAGAGCAACCGCACGATGTTGCTCGGCGCCGTGCGCGATGCCGGCTGCGAGGCCGTCGACTTCGGTGTCGTCCGCGACGACGAAGCCGTGCTCGAGACCGTGCTGCGCACCGCCGCGGAGACCTGCGACGCCATCGTCACCAGTGGCGGGGTGAGCATGGGCGACTACGACGTGGTCAAGGCCGTGCTGTCGCGCCTCGCGCGCATGCGCTGGATGCAGATCGCCATCAAGCCGGCGAAGCCGTTCGCGTTCGGCATCATCGCCAGCGGTGCCCGCGACGTGCCGGTGTTCGGACTGCCGGGCAATCCGGTCAGCTCGCTGGTCAGCTTCGAACTGCTCGCCCGGCCCGCGCTGCGCCGGATGATGGGCCACCCGCAGGCCGACCGCCTGGAAGTGGCCGCCGTCGCCGACGAGGGCCTGCCCCGTCGCCCCGACGGCAAGACCCACTACGTGCGGGTCACCGCCGCGTTCGGACCCGATGGTCGCGTGCACGTGCGGTCGGTCGGTGCCCAGGGCAGCCACCAGTTGGCCGCCACCTCGATGGCCAACGCCATCGCCATCGTCCCCGACGGCGAGGGTGTCGAAGTCGGTGCCCCTGTCCAGACGCTGCTGCTGTCGGTAGTGTGACGCGATGGACTTGATCGACCCGTTCGGTCGCACCATCCGTGATCTGCGCATCTCGGTCACCGATCGCTGCAACTTCCGCTGCACGTACTGCATGCCGGAGGAAGGCATGAAGTGGGTGCCGCGCAGCGAGGTGCTCACGTTCGAGGAGATCGAGCGGCTGAGCCGCATCTTCGTCGAGCGTTTCGAGGTCGACGGGCTGCGCCTCACCGGCGGTGAACCCACGGTCCGTGCGCACCTGCCGGTGCTGGTGGCCAAGCTCGCCGCGCTGCGCGTGCCCACCGCCTCGGCGTCGCCGCTGGCGGGCCGCAAGCCCGACCTGTCCATCACCACCAACGGCTCCACCTTCCGGCTGCAGGCGCACGATCTGCGTGAGGCCGGTCTCGACCGCGTGAACATCAGTCTCGACACGCTGCAGCGCGACAAGTTCCTGCAGATGACCCGACGCGACGAGCTCGAGCGCGTGCTCGACGGCATCGAAGCGGCGAAGGAGGCCGGCTTCTCGCCGGTGAAGATCAACGCCGTGGTCGAGCGTGGCGTGAACGACGACGAGATCGTCGACCTCGCCCGTTGGGCACGCGACACGGGCGTCGAGTTGCGCTTCATCGAGTTCATGCCGCTCGACGCCACCGGTCACTGGTTGAACGACAAGGTGGTCAGCCAGGACGAGATCGTCGCGGCGCTGGAGCCCGAGTTTCCGCTCGAGTTGATGCCCGCCCGCGGCTCCGCGCCGGCCGACCGCTGGCGCTACCTCGACGGTGGTGGCACCGTCGGCGTCATCCCCACCGTCACCAAGCCGTTCTGCGACGACTGCGACCGAGTGCGCCTCACCGCCGACGGACAGTTCCGCACCTGCCTGTTCGCCACCACCGAGTTCGATCTGATGAAGATGATGCGGGCGGGCGCCTCGGACGACCAAGTGGCCGCCGAGATCCAGCGCGCAGTGGGCACCAAGTGGGCCGGCCACCAGATCAACCAGGTGACGTTCGTCAAGCCTCGTCGAACGATGAGTCAGATCGGCGGCTGACCTCGCCGGCGCCCGTCGCCGACCCGGCGGTGAGGCGCCACAGCGCGATCGCCTGCAGCACCAACCCGGACAGCACGGCAGCGCCCACCATCACGAGCATCAGCACCGGCGCGTGCACCCCGGCGAGCTCGAGGCCGCGCAGGATGGAGGTGTCGGCGTCGGTGTCGGCGAGCAGCGCCGCCAGCTGCGCTCGCAGACCCCACACGTAGGCGCCGGCCGTGACCACCAGGAACGCCACCGCCGTGACGCCACGTCGTGCACCGGGCAGTGCGAGCAGTCCGACGGCGGCGGCCGTCGCGGCGATGCCGATGCCGGGCAGCACGTAGCGCACATGAGTGCCGCCACCCTGGCTGGTGAACTGCATCACCGACAGCTCCAGCAGCGCGAGGAACATCAGGCCGAGCACCCACGCAGCCGGCAGTGCCAGTCGTCGCGGATCGCCGTGGTTCGCCCACTGCCGCCACCCGTCGAGCGCCGCCTGCAGTGATCCGGATCGCCGCACCGAGGATCGCACCGCGCGGCGCGCGGCCAGGACGAGACCGGCGATCGGGGGCAGCGCGAGCACCCAGAAGTGGTGGGTGACGCTCTCGATGTTGATCGCGTGATTGGAGCCGACGCCCCACAGCAGTCGCTGTTGGGTGCTCCAGAAGTCGATGCTCGACACGTACCACGTGGTCGGGTTCCGCGGCACCCGGTCGAATCTCTCGAGCAGGTACCCGGTGGCGGTGAGGTCGCCGTAGAGCCCGACGCTGCGAACCCAGAACCAACCCGACGTGGCCACGACGGCGGCCCCGACGACGGTTGCGGGTGCGAGCAACGACACCGCACGAGTCGTTCGCGACGCCGGTCGCTCGCCGCGGTCGGCTGCCGCGTGGATGGCGGAGCCGATGAGCACCGCGAGGCCGACGACACCGACGACCAGCAGGCCCGAGGCGCGTGTGGATGCCGCCAGTGCACAGGCGGCCGCCGCCAACGCGAGCCGGCGGGTCGACGGCCCGCGCACCAACCACAGCACCCCCGCACCGAACGCGAGCGTGGACGTGAGCACCGCCAGCGAGTCGTTGTACAGGTACGAGGAGGTGTTGATCATCGCCGGCAGCAGTGCGGCGACACCGGCGGCGACCACCGCCACCACGGGTCGGCGGGGCACGAGCAGGCGGGCCACCCACGCGACCGCCACCACGGCACCGCCGGCGATCAGCACGACCAGCACGCGACCGGCGTGCATCGCGCCGAGCTCGCGATCGGTGGCGCGACCGATGCCGATCGGCACTGCCTCGATCACGTAGAAGAGCGGCGGGTGGTTGGCCGTCCAGATCGTGCGGCGCACCTCGTCGCGATCGTCCATCAGCTCCTCGAGCGGGGCGATGTCGTCCACCGGCACCAGGTCCTCGATGTGCGGCAACCTGCCCTCGGCCACCTCGGCGGCATAGCCGTAGTGGGCCGGTTCGTCGGGCAGTGAGAACAGCGGCAGCGAGTACGCCCCGAGCAGACCGAGCGCGACGATCGCCAGCACCGCGCCGCTCACGCCCAGACGGACGGCCCGTGCCTGATCGGGTGGGAGGCGACTCGCGGGCTCCGTGGTGCGCACGGGTTCCTCGGTCGTCGTCTGCACGAAGGCCGATGCTATGCGTCGTCGCTCGGCGGCGGTGGTCAATCGCGGCACGTGCTGCAGCGGTAGCGTCACCCCGGTGAGAGGTCCTCAGTGAGAGGTCGAGTCGTGGTCGCGACGATGGTGGCCGTGGGCGCGCTGGTCGCCGGCGCCCACGCGGAGCCCATCGACGAGCCGCCGCGTCGGCCGTTGCGGTGCGCGGCACGTTGCCCGGTCCGTTCGTCGGCGGATGCCGAGTGTTCCCCACCGACAACGCGTGGAACATCAACATCCGCACTGCGCCGCTGCACTCGCGCAGCGCACAGATGATCGGCTTCATCCAGGCCAACGGCAGCGACAACTTGCACCCCGACTTCGGAGAGAACCCGGCGTACGGCATCCCGTTCGTGGTGGTGCCGCAGAGTCAGGCGACCGTGCCCATCACCTACGACGCGTACGGCGACGAGAGCGACCCCGGCCCGTTCCCGATCCCGCTGAACGCTCCCGTGGAGGGTGGCAGCGACCGGCACGTGATCGTCGTGCAGCAGGGCACGTGTCACCTGTTCGAGCTGTTCGTCGCCCGTCGCAGTGGCGGCGGTTGGGTGGCGAACAGCGGTGCCCGGTTCGACCTGAAGAGCAACGCGCTGCGCCCGCTCGGCTGGACCAGCGCCGATGCCGCGGGGCTGCCCATCTTCCCCGGACTCGTGCGCTACGAGGAGGTGGCTGCCGGTCGCATCGACCACGCCATCCGTGTCACGTTCAGCACCACGCGGCGCGGGTACATCCTGCCGGCGACGCACTTCGCCTCCTCGAACACCAACATCGACGCACCCGCGATGGGGCAGCGGCTGCGGCTGAAGGCCGGCTACGACATCAGTTCGCTCACCGGCCAGGCGCGGGTGATCGCGGAGGCGATGAAGAACTACGGCGTCATCGTCGCCGACAACGGCAGCAACTGGTACTTCCAAGGAGCACCGAGTCCCGGGTGGGACGACGACGATCTGAACCAGTTGAAGGACATACCCGGGACCGCGTTCGAGGCCGTCGACATGGGGCCGGTGCGCACCGGCTGACCGCCGCGCGCGGTGCTCGACCTCGCTGGGTGGCGCGAGGTCGTGTGTCCGGGGTACTACAGTTCCGTGACGGATGAGTGACCTGACTTTCACCCACCTCGACCCGATGGGTCGGGCCCGCATGGTCGACGTGACCCCCAAGGACCCCACCCATCGCAGAGCGGTCGCACGCGGCAAGGTGTTCATGCAACCCGCCACCACCGTCGCGGTCGCCAACCGTGAGGTCACCAAGGGCGACGTCCTGGCCGTCGCACGTGTGGCCGCCATCCAGGCGGCGAAGCGCACCAGCGACATGATCCCGCTGTGCCATCCGCTGCTCGTGGGGTCGGTGCACGTCAACTTCGAGATCGGCGACGACTTCATCGAGGTGGAAGTGCAGGTCGACACGGTCGATCGCACCGGGGTGGAGATGGAAGCGCTGCACGCGTGTGCGGTGGCGGGACTCACCATCTACGACATGTGCAAGAGCGCCGATCGCGCCATGGTGATCGGCGAGATCGCACTCTGGGAGAAAACGGGAGGGCGGTCCGGTACGTACCGCCGACCCGCTAACATTGCATCCGTCGTTACGAACGTAGTAGAACCGTAATGAAACGGATGCTGCTGGTTACACCGCAGTTCGGCCAACAGACACCCGGAGATCTTTCGTGAACAACCTCATGTACTCAACTCCCATCACACAGGTCGGTCGCTGATGCAGCCCGTCGTACTCCTCGCCGTTGCCGCCGTCTGGGCCGCCGTCATCATCCCGCCGCTGCTGCGGTCGCGGGTCGAGAACCGGCCCAACTCGTCGGTCACCGACTTCCGCCGTCAGCTGTCCACCCTGCAGCGCGCAGTGCCCACTCGCACCATGGTGCCGATGCGTGGCATGGCTCGTCCGCTCACACAGGCGCACGGCCACCCCGGCCAGGTGCGCCGCTCCGGTCAGGCGCCCGCCGCTCCGATGGCACAGCGCACGCACGGCGACAACACCGCCGGTCATCGCCAGATGCACCTGCACAAGGTGAGCCAGCGAGAAGTCGTCCGTCGTCGTCGCGCCAACGTGCTCTTCGTGCTCGTGCTCACCGTCGGCGTCACCGGTTTCCTGGCGGCCACCACGCACGCCACGGCGATGGTGTACGCGTTCGCCCTGTCGTTCATGTCGCTGTGCGGGTACTGCTACAAGCTGGTGCAGATCCGGAACTACGAGATGGATCGCAGCTACGGCGACCAGGCTTGGTTCCACGCCGCCTGACGCTCGGGCGCCGCTACACTCGGCGTCTCCAACGGGGGTGTAGCTCAGTTGGCAGAGCGCAACAATCGCACTGTTGAGGCCAGGGGTTCAATTCCCCTCACCTCCACCCGTTGCCCAAGGCCCTTCCCCACCGGGAGGGGCCTTGGGCGTTCTCCCGTACCGGGGTCGTGCAGATCGTTCGTCCGACGGGGTCTGGTCACGTTCCGTCTCGCACATGGAGACGAAACGTGACCAGAGGTCGATCAAGTGTGTCTGCGAGCCTCGGCGTCTGCTCTCACCGAGCACGAGGCGACATCGGCGACGCCCTCGGATAGCGTGACCGCACTTCGAAGGGAGGTCCTGCCCCGTGGACCGAATCTTGATCGACGATCTCCGCGTGCTCACCGTGATCGGTGCCCTTCCGCACGAGCGTGAGATCGCACAGCCGATCCGCATCGACCTCTCCATCGGGGTCGACCTGCACGAGGCCGGCCGCAGCGACGAGCTCGCTGCCACCGTGCACTACGGCCTCGTCTGCGAGCGGGTCACCGAGCTCGCTCGCGACAGCAAGGACATCCTGCTCGAGCGGCTGGCCGCGAAGGTGGCCGACGTCGTGCTCGAGTTCGACCTCGTCGACGAGGTCGAGGTCACGCTCACCAAGCTGCGCCCTCCCATCCCGGAGGAGGTGCAGAGCACGGCGGTGCGCATCGTGCGCACTCGCGCCGAGGCCGCCGCGCCGCCACTGGTGGCGCACACCGCGTTCATCGCGCTCGGCAGCAACCTCGGCGACCGCGAGCGCTACCTGCGCTTCGCGGTGTCCGAGCTCGGCAACGTGGTGGCGATGTCGCAGGTGTTCGAGACCGCTCCGGTGGGCGGCCCCGACGACCAGGGCGCGTACCTCAACATGGTGGTGCAGATCGAGACCCCGCTCGATCCGTACGCGCTCATCCGTCGCTGCCAGCGCATCGAAGCCAACGCGCTGCGGCAGCGGCTGGTGCACTGGGGCCCACGCACGCTCGACGTCGACCTGCTGTTCTACGACGACATCTCCATCACCAGCGAGGCGCTCACCGTGCCGCACCCGCGCATCTTCGAGCGCCGCTTCGTGCTCGCCCCGCTCAGCGAAGTCGCGCCGCAGCTGTGCCCGCCCGACTGGGATGCCACGCTGCCACCGAGCGAGATCCACGCTCGCGGACCACTCGTCGTCTGAATGTTCCCCGACTCACTCGGTGGCGAGGCGACGCTCGAAGGCGCGCACCTTGGCGGGGTAGTGCACGCGCCCGAACTCGGGCCGGTTGCGGATGACGATCTCGAGCAGTTCGTCGTGCTGCGCGGTCTCCTTCCACGGCAGCGCGATGTACAGCGGCAACCCGAACACGCGCATCGCGGCGAGGTTGCTGTACACCTGCTTCTGGTAGAGGTAGCGCTCCTCCCACGGCCAGTTGCTGGGCGCGAAGCCCGTGCCCGGGTCGAGCACGCATCGGCTGCGCAGGCCGTAGCGGTCGGCGTCGCGCAGGCGCTCGTCGAAGAACTCGACGATGGCCTCCACCGGGTCGCGGCGCACCATCTCCATGGCACGCGGGTTCGGCCCACTCAGGAACGGCACCACGATCGGCACGTCGAACTCGGTGGCCACCTGCCACATCGCCTCGCTCTGCATGCCGTCGGCCGCGTTGATCACCGTCGCGCCCGCCTGCAGCGCGCGGCGCAGCACCTCCGGGCGCCAGGTGTCCACACTCATCGGCACGCCCAGCGCAGCGAGTGCCGGCAGCACGTCGCGCAGGCGCTCCCACTCGGCCTCCCACGGCACCACGGTGGCCGCGTCGGTGCTGCCCTGCCCACCCACGTCGAGCCCGTTCGCCCCGTCGGCCAGCAGCCGGGAGGCACGGGCCACCGCCTGCTCGGGGCCGTCGACCACGGAATCGGTGTTCAGCGAATCGGGGCTGGCGTTCACGACGCCGTACAGGAACATTCCGTCGTGAGCTGCAGTGTCGTCAGGCGCTGTCTTCTCGGGCACGACGGCGAAGGCTACTGGAGGTCGTTGCGATGAAGTCGGTGCGTCTGTTCGAGGTCGACGATTGTGCCATCGACGTCGCGGTCGACGCGAAGGACGGTCGCACCGTGTCGGTGTGCATCCCGTGTCGCGACGAAGCGGCCACGGTGGGTCCGTTGATCAGCGTCATCCGCAGCGAGCTGATGCGCAAGGTGCCGCTGGTCGACGAGCTGATCGTGCTCGACGACCGCAGCACCGACGACACCGCGTCGGTGGCACGCAGCGCGGGTGCCACGGTGGTGCCGATCGAGTCGATGCACGAACGCTTCGGTGAAGGCCACGGCAAGGGCAATGCGCTGTGGGCGAGCCTGGCGGCCAGCAGTGGCGACTTCGTGGTGTGGATGGACGGCGACATCACCAGCTTCGAACCGCACTGGGTCACCCGACTGCTGGCGCCGATGCTCGACGACGATTCGGTGGCGCTGGTGAAGTCGGTGTCGCACCGGCCCACGCAGATGGGCGGCGGCGGCCGCACCACCGAACTGGTGGCTCGCCCGCTCATGTCGCTGTACTACCCCGAGCTCACCGGCCTGCACCAGCCGCTCGCCGGCGAGTACGCGGGTCGCCGCACGGTGCTCGAGCAGCTGCCGTTCGTGCAAGGCTGGGGCGTCGAGATGGCGATGCTCATCGACGTCGCCCGCCGCTACGGCCCGGAAGCCATCGCGCAGATCGACCTCGGCACCCGTGAGCATCGCCACCGTTCGCTGCACGCGCTCTCGGTGCAGGCGGCGGAGGTGATGGCCACCATGTTGGCCCGCGTCCCCGACGGCAGCCTGCTCGCCGATCCCGCGCCCACGCTGCGCCGCGCCGACGGGTCGGTGGTGCCGCTCAACCTGTCGGAGCGGCCACCGCTGGCGTGGCTCACACGGTGATCGTGAGGCTCACGGTCCAGCCGGCGTCGTTGCTGCCGGTGGCCGTGGCCAGCTCCTGCTCCCACCCGTCGCGGAACACGTTGTCGCTGTCCAACGAGGTGCGGCTGAGGTTGCTGACGCTGCTCTCGTAGCCACTCGTCGCGTACACGGTCTGGCATTCGGCCTCGGGTAGTGCGATCTGCGAGGTGGTGATGATGTCGGCGGCGGCCAGCGCGTCGTCGACGCTCGGGTACACCTCGAAGTGGATGTGCGGCCAGCGGCCGTCGTAGCAGCCGGGCCAGATCGTCTGGAAGGTGACTGTGCCGTTGGTGTCGGCCTCGCCCACGCCGCGCAGGTAGTTCGCGTCGGGAGCGGTGTACATGCTGTACTGCCCGTCCTTGTCGGCGTGCCACAGGTACACGGCCCCGCCGGTCAACGGAACGCAGCCGTTCGACGAATCGAGCACGGTCAGCGAGATGGTCGTGGCCACACCGGTGGCGGTGCCCGAGTAGTCGCCGAAGCTGCCGGTGATGTCGCTGCGCACGACTGCGGGGTCGGCCAAGATGTCGGGGCCGTTCGACCCGTCACCGGGGTACGGCCCGGCCGTCTCCTCGGGCACCACCGTGGTGCACTCGAGAGCGCCGGCCGTGGTGGCGGTCGTGTCCGCGGTCGTTGCGACGGTCGTTGCGGCGGTGGTCGATCCGGTCGTGCCGGCGGTCGTGGTCGCACTCGTCGACTCCTTGCCACACGCGGCCAGGAACGCCAGCGCGCCGGCTCCGGCGAGCGCCTTCAGCGCGCCGCGCCGGTGCATCATGCGCTGCATGTCGAAGGCGAGACCGCGGTCCCAGTCGTCGTGTTCGTGTTCCATGGTGGTGGTCCCTCGTGTGTCCTTCTTCGTCGTGGAGCCGTCGCTCGTGGTGATGCGAGCAACGTAGGACACACGTGTAGGAGGCGGTTGGCAGCCGGGTAAGAGTTCGGTGCGACCCCATGCGCGTCTGCGCAGTTCCGCTCGGTATCCGGGCGAAGGTGCTCGCACGCTGAGGGGTGTCGCTGCCGTCTGCGCAGTTCCGCTCGCTCTGCGAGCGGAAGTGCTCACACGCGGAAGGAACCCAGCGGGTCAGGCGCCGAGGTCGATCACGCGCATGTCGGGTGGCAGCAGGTCGCGGCGGTGCGTCACCAAAAGCACGGTGCGTCCGGCGAGCGCGCCGAGCATGTCGCCGAGGATGGTTCGCGCGAGAAGGTCGTCGAGGTGCTCGGTGGGTTCGTCGAGCACCACCACCGGGGCCTGCGACAGCACCACACGGGCGAGTGCCAGCCGTTGCCGTTCGCCGCCCGACATCGTGTCGCCGTGCTCGCCGACCATCGCGTCGAGGCCGCCGGGCCGCGCTGCCACCCACTCGCTCAGCTGCGCGGTCGCAATGGCGTCGCCCAGCTCTTGGTCGTCGGCCGAGGGGCGCGCGAAGCGCACGTTCGCCGCCAGCGTGGAGTCGAAGACGTGCGCGTCCTGGGCACACCAGCTCATCGCCCGGCGAAGGTCGGCTTCCGCCAGCTCGCTCAGCGGTACCGAACCGTCGCTGCCGACGAGCGTGATGGTGCCCGACTTCGGGGGCAGGAATCGCATCAGCGTCGCGGCCAGCGTGCTCTTGCCCAACCCGCTGTCGCCGACCAGCGCGACGTGCTCGCCGGCGGCGACGTCGAGCGTGAGGTCGCGCAGCAGCACGTCGCTGCCGGGCCATCCGACGTCGAGGCCGCGGAGCTGGAGGCTGAACGGTCCGGTGGGCAGTGGGGTCGGCGCGACCGGCTCGTCGACCACGTCGGGTGCGTCGAGCACCTCCAGCAGGCGACGAGCCGACGCGGCCAGTTGCGGCAGCTGCGTCGCCGCCGGTGTCAGCAGCGCGATCAGTTCGTGCACGGCCAGCGGTAGCAGCACGGTGACCGCCAGTCCCGGCCCGTCCAGCCGGCCGTCGGCAATGGCCGACGCCGCCACCAGCAGGCCGGCGACGAGGCCCGCACCGAGCGCCACCATGCCCAGCGCACTGCCCAGCCCGGCGCCCCACGCGCTGCGCGTCTCCGCGGCTCGCACGCGCTCGTCGATGGCTCGCAGCCTCGACAGCTCCTGGTCGAGCGCACCGTAGAGGCTCAGCTCGGCGGCGCCGTCGAGCACCGTCAACAGTTGCTGCTGGTACTCGCCGCGTGCCGGCGCCAACCGTGCGGCGGCCCGGCTGCTGAAGCGAACAGCCATCGCCGGTGCGACGAGCATGGCGACCGTCGCCGACACGGCCAGCACGAGACCCGCCGCCGGCAGCAACGCCACCAGCATGCCGATCGCGCCGAGCGTGACCAGCACGGTGACGGCGGTCGGCAGCAGCACTCGCACCCAGAGGTCGGCCAGACCGTCGACGTCGCCGACGAACCGTGCCAGCAGGTCGCCGTGGCCCAGTGAACCGGTGCCACCGGGGGAGAGGCGGGCCCAGCGGCGCACGACGGCGACGCGCAGGTCGGTGAGCACGCGGAACGAGGCGTCGTGTGCGACGAGACGCTCTGCATAGCGCAGCACGCCGCGCCCGATGCCGAACGTTCGCACGGCCACGATCGCCACCATCAGGTGCAGCACCGGCGGCCGCTCAGCGGCACGGGCGATCAACCATGCCGACACTCCGGCGAGCGCGACGCTCGCGCCGGCGGCGAGCGTGCCGAGCAGCACTGCCATCGCCATCCGCCCGCGCCCCGACCGGCCGAGCTGCGCGACGCGCCAGAGCGACTTCACAGCGACTCCACGCGATCGGCGGCGGCGATGGTGTCGGGGCGATGGCTCACCATCAGCACGGCGACACCGCGGGCCGCTTCGGCGCGCACCGCACGCAACACATCGGCTTCGGTCGCGGCATCGAGCCCGGCGGTGGGTTCGTCCAGCACCAGCAGCGGAGCGCCGCGCAGCAGTGCGCGGGCCAGGCCGGCGCGTCGCCGTTCGCCGGCCGACAGTGCCTCGCCGTGCTCGCCGACCTGACGATGCGGGTCGAGCGTGAGCCCGGCGCGGTGCAGCACGGCGACGAGCTCGGCATCGGTGGCGTCGGGACGCGCGATGCGCAGGTTCTGCGCAAGGGTGCCGGTGGCCATGTAGGGGTGCTGATCCACCCAGCCGATCTGGCGCTGCCAGTGCGCATGATCAAGATCGGCCACCGTGGTGTCGCCGACCTCGCCGTCGTCGGTGAGCCCGCTCACGGTCACACGTCCTGCATCTGGCGTTCGCTGGCCGAGCAGCAGCGACAGCAGCGTGGTCTTGCCGCTGCCGCTGGCACCGGTGATGCACACCACTTCGCCGGCCTGCACCGTGAGGCTGGCGGCATCGGGCGCCGGCTGCTCACGACCGTCGTGATGCACGCTCACGCCGTCGAACGAGATGCTCAGGCGGCGTGTCGGGACGGCGCGGTCGCCGGTGTGGGCAGGTGCCGGCGACTCGAGCAGCTCGAACGCCGCATCGGCCGCGGCCAGACCGGCTGCACTGGCGTGGTAGTGCGCTCCCACCTGGCGCAGTGGCAGGTACGCCTCGGGGGCGAGCAGGATGATCAGCAGCCCGGTGCGCAGATCGAGGTTGCCGTCGACCATCCGCAGGCCGACACCGACGGCGACCAGCGCGACCGAGAGCGTGGCCAGCGTCTCCAGGATGAGTGACGAGAGGAACGCGATGCGCAGGGTGGCCATGGTGGTGCTGCGGTAGCGGTCCGTGCTGTCGCGCACGAGGTCGGCCTGCGCAGTGCCGCGACCGAATGCCCGCAGCGTGGGCATGCCCTCCACGATGTCGAGGAAGTGGTGACCGAGGCGCGTCAGCGCATCCCACCGTCTGGCGTTCGACGCTTCCGTCGCCATGCCGACCAGGATCATGAACACGGGGATCAGCGGCAGCGTGAGCGCCACCGTCAGTGTGGCGGTGAGGTCGGTGCGCAGCAGTTGCAGCAGCACGACCAGCGGCACCACCACCGCGAGCACGAGCTGCGGCAGGTACTTCGAGAAGTAGCCGTCGAGCGCGTCGAGGCCGCTTCCAGCCAACGCCGCCACCTCGGCGCGCCGGCCTCCGCTCGCGGGGTCGGCGGCGATGCGACTCGCACGGTCCACGAGCTGGGCGCGCAGCTCCGACTTCACGACCGCCGATACCCGGTGCGACACGACCTCCGTCGCCCACGTCAGCACCGCGCGACCGCCGAGGGCCGCAGCCAGTCCGACCAGCAGCGGCGTCAGCCCGTCTGCGCCGCGTCGCTCGATCACCCGCGCCACGGCCGTGGCGATGAGCCCCGCTTGCACGACCACCAGTACGGCCGTCGCGGTGCCCAGCACCACCGTGGCGAGGAGGTGCGGGATGCTGCTGTGCGCAGTGCGGAACAGGCGCGGGTCGACGGGCTTCACGGGGTGATGTTCGCTGCGGCCTCGGCGGCGAGTGCCTCCGCGGCTGCCACCACCGGCGAGTCAGCCGGGATGTGGTGCACGCCGATCCGCTTGCGGAACACGTAGATGGACCAGCCCTGGTAGAGCAGGACCAGCGGCGTGAAGATCGCGGCCACCCACGTCATGATCGTGAGGGTCTTGTGCGTGGATGCAGCGTTGGTGGTGGTGAGCGAGTAGGCGTCGTCGAGCGACGACGGCATCACGTTGGGGAACAGCACCACGAACAGCGACGCAACCGCGAGCGTGAGCGTCGCTGCGGTGCCGATGAACGCCCAGCCCTCTCGGCCGCGACGGTTGGCTTCGAGACCGGCGAGCAGTGCCACTGCCGCGAGCACGGCCAGCACCACGAACCAGCCGGCCAGTTGCGCACCATCGCGCCGGACGTACGTCCACACCAGGAAGGCGACGGCTGCACCGGCGGCCACGAGACCCGACTTCAGCGCGATCGCGCGTGCGCGGTCGCGTACGTCGCCCAATGTCTTCAGCGAGAGGAACACGGCCCCGTGGGTGACGAACAGACTGAGCGTCACCAGGCCGCCGAGCAGGGCGTAGGGGTTGAGCAGATCGAAGAACGTGCCCACGTACTTCTTGTCCGCGTCGATCTCGGTGCCACCGACGATGTTGCCGAATGCCACACCCCACAGCACGGCAGGGAGCAGCGAGCCGAAGAAGATGCACCGATCCCAGCGCCGACGCCAGGTGAGGTCGTCGCGCTTCCCGCGGAACTCGAACGCCACGTTGCGCACGATCAGCGAGATGAGGATGAGGAACAGCGGCAGGTAGAAGCCACTGAACAGCGTGGCGTACCACTCGGGGAAGGCGGCGAAGGTGGCGCCTCCGGCAACGAGGAGCCACACCTCGTTGCCGTCCCAGAGCGGGCCGATGGTGTTGATCAGCACGCGGCGCTCGCGGTCGTCGCGGCCCAGGACGGGCAGCAGGATGCCGACGCCGAAGTCGAAGCCCTCGAGCACGAAGTAGCCGATCCACAGGACTGCGATCAGGATGAACCAGACGGTGGTGAGTTCCATGAGGGTGGCCTCTCAGTAGGCGAACGCCAGCGGGCGCTCTTCGTCGTTGCCGTTGCCGGAGCCGTTACCAGTCTCGTCGCTGGCGGTGTCGTCGATGCCGGACGTGACCGGTGGCAGTCCTGCCGCGATGTACTTCAGCAGCAACTTCACCTCGATCACGGCGAGCACGCCGTACACGACGGTGAAGCCGATCATCGAGATCCACACCTCGAGCGCGCTGACACTCGGCGACACGCCGGCACTGGTGGGCATCAGCCCGAACACGATCCACGGTTGGCGACCCATCTCGGTGAAGATCCATCCGAAGCTGTTGCCGAACAGACCCATCAGCGGCACGGTCACGGCCGCCCACCATGCGAGCCGGCCCTTGAACGGTGTGCGCCGGCGCAGCTTCCACAGCGCCCACACGGCAACGGGCGCGCCGGCCATGCCGATGCCGATCATGAACCGGAACGTCCAGTAGGTGACCGCGACGTTGGGGGTGTAGTCGCCCGGGCCGAACTTCGCCTCGTACGCGGACTGCAGGTCGTTGATGCCTTCCACCCGGCCGTCGAAGGTGCCGGTTGCCAGGAACGACAGCATCTTCGGCACGCGGATGCTGAACGTCTCCTCGCTGCCGTCGGGCGTGCCGATGCTGAAGATCGAGAACGACGCGCCGTCGGTGGTGCTGTAGAGCGCCTCGGCCGACGCCATCTTCATCGGCTGCACCTCGGTCATCCCCTTCGCCTGGCGGTCGCCGTTGAGCCCGAGGG
>CAZWCU010000010.1:0-7516 GCA_964632715.1 uncultured Bifidobacterium sp.
CGCGGGCAGGCGCATGACGCTGCCCACCTGTGGTGGACGGGGGAGTGGTGCATGCGCACGGGCGATGGCGGCGAGCGCGGCGGCCGCGTGCGGGAGGATGGCGACCGAGCGGCCGGCGAGCATGTCGACGTGCACCAGCATCTGCTCGACCGTGCCCAGCAGTGCGCCGGTGTCGCCGTGGTGCATGGAGTGCACGAGATGCACTCGTTTGGCGTCGACGCCCAACACCTGTGTGGTGAACGAGATCGGCTCGTGCACCGCCACCTCGAGCAGGTAGTGGATGTGCGTCTCGACGGTGTAGAAGCTGTGGCCTGCAGCCCGGTACGCCTCGTCGTCGCCGATGTAGCGGAAGAGCGCGTCGCTGGCCCAGCCCGCCGAGGTGAGGTAGGCGGCCTCGGTCATGTGGCCGTTGTAGTCCACCCAGTCGGGCTCGACCGGCGTGCGGTACAGCGACAGGGGAGCGGCCACCTCGTCGCCCTCCGCCCACGGCGCTGCGACGCCGGCGGCGAAGCGGGCCGCCTCATGACGGGCGAACGCGTCGCCGGCCCCGACACCGCTGGCGCGCAGTGCGCGCATCACGGCGATGATCGCGTCGGGGCCGCCGTCGGTGAGCTGCACCAGGCCCTCGCCCAACTGCCACCGCTCGTGCGCCGACGCATCGGGCCCGACCGGTGCCATGCCCAGTGATCGGTAGAACGTGGCGAGCTCGTCGGCGTGCGGTCCGCTCACTTCGACGAGCGGCAGCACGTGGATGGGCGAGCACGCGCGAGCCGTGTCGTCGGTGGCAACCAGGCCGCTCGCCACCGGCGGAGCGTCGCCGGCAGCCACCTGCACGAGCGCGGCGCCGGCCACGTCGGACGGGTCGCGCGCCACTCGCAGTCGGCTGAGTGCGGCGCCGGGAAACAGGCCCAGGCGCTGCGCTTCGGGCCACAAGGCGGCAACGGTGTCGCAAAGTGTGGAATCATCCACCACCACATCGAGACCAGCGGAAAGGAAGCGCGTGGCCCACTCGGCAGCGCGTGTTCCCCCTCCCGTCACGGCGACGTGTGTCATAGACTAAATCTACATTCAGGATTGGACTCGTTGCGATGCCGCGACCTCGACTCGACCATGTGCGCAAGGCACAGATCCTCTCTGCGGCGGCGGGTGCGCTGTCGGAGCGGGGGTACGCGAACACGCGGGTCGTCGACATCGCCAACGCTGCCGGCACCAGTCCGGCGGCCATCCTCTACTGGTTCGACGGCAAGGACGGCTTGCTCGCCGAAGCACTGCGGTTGCGCGAGCAGGAGTTCCACGATCGGTACACCGTGAAGGCGGAAGGCAAGGCGACCGCCTCGGAGCGCCTCCGAGTGCTGGTGGAAGCGATGCTGCATCACTACGACTGGAAGCTGTGGATGGAGCTGTGCGTGCTGGCGCTGCGCGACAAGGCCGCCGCTGCGGAGCGCGACCGGCTCGACCGCCGCTGGCGCGCCGCACTGCGCGCGGTCATCCGCGAGGGGCAGGAGTCCGGCGAGTTCGCGAAGTCCGACCCCGACGAGACGATGTTCGTGTTGGCCGCGCTGCTCGACGGCCTGTCGCCGCTGCTGGTGCTGAAGGCGAAGGGCGTCACCAAGGATCGCGTCGAGCGCGTCTGGCTGGCCGAGGCCTCGCGGCTGCTCGGCCCCGGCTTCGACGCCGGCCCCCTCAAGCGCACCCGCTGACCGACCCGCCAGTAGTCCGAGGCTTTCCTCCACTACGAGGCTCACGTCCAGGATCCACCCGCGCACAGCCTCGGAAGGTGGCGACCTGGAGGAAAGCCTCGGACTGAACTGGTCAGGACCGGGGTTGGCCGATGTGGCGGCCGGCGTGAGGTGGACGGGGGAGCGAGCCGTGATGGTTCGCGAGCTCGCCGAGGCGGGCGAGGATGTGCGCAGCCGCGGGTGAGGCCTTGCCCGACGCGGTGTCGACGTGCAGCATCATGTGTTCGGCAGTGGCGGCCACCGAGTCGTCGTCGGCGCGGTGCACGGAGCAGAAGAAGTGCAGTCGCTTCTCGTCGTGCGACAGCAGTTGCACGGTCACGTACAGCTGGTCGCCGGCCATCGCCTGGCCGACGAACGAGGTGTGGCTCTCCACCGTGTAGTAGCTGGCGGTCTGCAGGTACTCGGCATCGACGCCGAGCGAGTGGAGGAAGCGGTCGCCGGCTTCGCTGGTCAGCTGGAAGAACCGGCTGTCGTTGACGTGGCCGTTGTAGTCGACCCACTCGGTGGGCACCTTCACCTCGTGCAACCGCAGCGGCCGCGACGGGTCGGGTGACTCGGCGGCCTGGCCCGCCCACTCGAACAGCTGACGCTCGTAGCGGTCGAGCACCTCGCCGGCGCCGTAGCCGGTGGTGCGCAGCCCCTGCATCACCGCGATGAGGCAGTCGTCGCGCAGCACCTCCAGCTCACGGATCGTGGCACCGTCGGCCTGGGCGTCGCTCTGCGCCACCAGCGTGTCGAGCAGTTCGTCGGTGAGCTCGGGTACGTCGGTGAGCTTCGACCACGGCCACTGCAGCGCGGGGCCGAACTGCGCCATGAAGTGACGCATGCCCGCCTCGCCGCCGGCGATGCGATAGATGAGCAGCGTGCCCATGAAGCTCCAGCGCAGACCAGGCCCGAATCGGATGGCGTCGTCGATCTCTTCGGCGGTGGCGATGCCGTCGTTGACCAACCACAGCGCCTCTCGCCACAGCGCTTCCATCAGCCGATCGGCGACGAAGCCGTCGATCTCCTTGCTCAGTGGCAGCGGATGCATGCCGAGCGCGGCGTGGACCTCGGCGGCACGCTCCTTCGCCGCGTCGCTGGTGAGCTGGCCGCCGCAGATCTCGACGAGCGGCATCCGGTACACCGGGTTGAACGGGTGCCCCACCACCAGCCGCTCTGGATGGGTCATGCCCTGCTGCATCTCGCTGGGCAGCAGCCCGGACGTACTGGAGCCGAACACCACCTCGGGACCGGCGGCCGTGCTGGCGCGGCGGAGCAGGCTCTGCTTCAGGTCCATCCGCTCGGGTGCGCTCTCCTGCACGAACTGCACGCCGGTGGCCGCGGCCTCGGGCGAGTCGACGAAGGTGAGCGTCCCCTCGGCCGGCAGCGCCGGCATCACGAGCTTGTGCATCGCTCGCCGGGCGTTGGCCAGCACCTCGCCGACCTTGCGCGGGGCCTCCGGGTCGGGATCGAACATCTGCACGTCGACGCCGTTGAGCAGGAACCGTGCGGCCCAGCCGCCGCCGATGACGCCGCCACCGAGCAGGCCGACGCGGTCGAGTCCGGGGATCGGGCTCATCTAGCGCTTCACCAGCTTCAGCTTGTCGCGCACGGCCTGCGGGCTCATCACGCGCACGTTCATGTTCTCGAGGATGTTCTTCGCCTTCTCGACGAGTCGCGCGTTGGTGGCCAGTTCGCCGGGACCGGCATAGAGGTTGTCCTCCAGACCGACGCGCACGTTGCCGCCGGCCAGCGCGGCCATGGCGACGAAGGGCAGCTGCATGCGGCTGATGGAGAAGCCGCTGAACACGCAGTCGTTGGGCAGGTTGTTGACCATGGCCATGAACGTGGTGGGGTCGTCGGGCGCACCGTATGCGATGCCCATGCACAGCTGGATCATCACCGGGTCGTCGAGCAGCCCGTCGCGCACGAGCTCCTTCACCTGCACCAGGTGGCCGGTGTCGAACACCTCCAGCTCGGGCCGCACGCCCAGCTCCTGCACCTGGCGCGCCATGCTGCGCAGCACGCCCGGGGTGTTGACCATGATGTAGTCGCCGCCCGAGGCGAAGTTCATCGTGCCGCAGTCGAGCGTGCAGATCTCGGGGAGGATGGTGCGCACGTGGTCGAGTCGTTCGGTGGCGCCGGCCATGTCGGTGCCGTCGGGGTTCGGCGGCAGCACCTGCTCGTCGCCGCCGAGCACGAGGTCGCCACCCATGCCGGCGGTGAGGTTCACCACCACGTCGACGTCGGCGTCGCGCACGCGCTCGACCACCTCGGCGTAGAGCGCAGTGTCGCGGCTGCCCTTGCCGGTCTGCGGGTCGCGCACGTGGATGTGCACGACTGCTGCGCCGGCCTTGGCGGCGTCGATCGCGGACTCGGCGATCTGCTGCGGTGTGACCGGCACGTGCTGGCTCTTGCCGGTGGTGTCGCCGGCGCCGGTGATGGCACATGTGATGAACACGTCCCAGTTCATGGTTCCCCCTGTACGAAGCGCGCCCCGCGGTGCGCACCGCGGGAGTTTCCTGAATGGTCGATCAACCCGAGCGTATCTTCCCCAGCGACGACGCCTCGAACATCTCCTCACGGATCACTCGTCAACGGCGCGAGCGTGCTGGTGCTGTGCGGCGTCGGTCGCGGCCATCCGAGTGGCAGCGTCCCGACGGGGGTGCTGCTGGCACTCGGATGGTCGGCTGGCACTCGGATGGTCTCCTGGCACTCGGATGGTCGGCTGGCACTCGGATGAGCCGCAACCCACGGCCGCAGTACGCTCGAGCGGAGCCGAACGAGGGGATCGCTGTGGAGCTGGACGGACTGCGGGCCTTGGTCACCGGCGGAGGTGCCGGCATCGGCGCGGCGATCACCGCGAGCCTGCGCAGCCGCGGTGCCACCGTGCTCGTGGTCGACCTGTCGTCGGCCACTGCACCCGATGTCGTTGCCGACGTCGCCGTCACCGCCGATGTCGAGCGAGTGTTCGTCGAGGTCGCGGCACGGTTGGGCGGGCTCGACCTGCTCGTCAACAACGTCGGCATTGCCGGCCCCACCGCGCCTGTCGACGAGATGGACCCCGGCGACTTCGACCGGTGCGTGCAGGTGAACCTGGGCAGCGCGTTCCGCTGCACTCGCCTGGCCGTGCCGATGCTGCGCGAGAGCAAGGGCTCCATCGTCAACATCTCGTCGACTGCGGGCATCTTCGGCTACCCGTTGCGCTCGCCGTACGCCGCTGCGAAGTGGGGTGTCATCGGCCTCACCAAGACCTGGGCGATGGAGCTCGGCCCGAGTGGCGTGCGCGTGAACGCCATCTGCCCGGGCTCGGTGGGCGGCGACCGGATGGACGGCGTGATCGCCCGCGAGGCCGCGGCGCGCGGCGTCACCGACGCCGACATCCGCCAGGCCTACGAGCAACAGGTGTCGATGCGGTCGTTCATCGAGGCCCGCGACATCGGCGAGACGATCGCCTTCCTGGCCTCACCCGCGGCGCGGTTCATCAGCGGCCAGGTGCTGTCCGTCGACGGCCACACCGAGACCCTGGCCACCCTCTGAGCGTGGGCGTCGACGGCGCCGTGGAAGGTGAACGGAAGGTGAACGACCTGCTCGTTGCCCTCGCGTTCTCGAAGCGTTCACATGTTGTACGGTTTCGCGACATGCGGCCGACACGGTGCCATGCGTAGCGTGACGCCTGCATTTCACACCACAAGGGGAGAGACATACACATGAGAATGCGTTCCAGTTCGAGCCGCAAGCTCGTCGGAGCAGTCGTAGCCGGAGCACTGTTGCTCGTGGCCTGCGGCGACGACGAGAAGTCCGAGACCACGTCGGCACCCGGTGGCGACACCACGGTCGCCGGTGGCGACACCACGGTGGCCGGTGGCGACGACCCGCTCGCCGCCCTCTATCAGGAGTGCCTCGACAACGGCGCCAAGGTGAACCTCATCGCGTTGCCCGACGAGTGGGCCAACTACAAGGGCATCCTGCAGAGCTTCCGCGACAAGTACCCCGGCGTCGAGAACCCCGTGGCCGACCCCGATGCGTCGTCGGCCGACGAGATGAACGCCGTCGAGACGCTGGCAGGCCAGGAGAACATGCCCGACAACGTCGACGTCAGCCCCGCCATTGCGCAGGAGATGGTGACGAAGGGTCTGTTCGAGCCCTACCAGGCCAGCACGCTCTCCGAGGTGCCCGAAGCGCTGCAGGACCCCGACAACAACTGGACCGCCGCCTACTACGGCATCATGGCGATCCTCACCAACACCACCATCGTCGAGAACGCTCCGACGAGCTTCGCCGACCTCACCAAGCCGGAGTACAAGGGCCTGGTGGCACTCAACGGCGACCCGCGTGAAGCTGGCTCGGCGTTCGCCGCGGTCATGGCCGCCAGCATCGCCAACGGTGGTTCGGCCGACGACATCCTGCCCGGCATCCAGTTCTTCGCCGACCTGAAGGCCTCCGGCAACCTCGGTGGCACCGACGTCACCAAGGCGACGGTGCTCACCGGCGAGACGCCGATCGCCATCGACTGGAGCTACAACCTGCCCGGTCTGCTCACCGAGCTCGACGCTGCCGGCCTCACGGTCGAGGTGAACTACCCGTCCGACGGCGTCTACGGTGGCTTCTACGGCCAGGGCGTCGTCAAGGACAGCCCGAACCAGGCCTGCTCGAAGCTGTGGGCCGAGCACATCCTCAGCGATGAGGGTGCGTTGGGTTACCTCGAGGGTGGCGCCATCCCGGCCCGCTACGAGGCCATCACGGCCGCCGGTCTGGTGAGCGAGGACATGAAGGGCAACCTGCCCCCGGCCGAGCTCATCAGCCAGGTCAGCTTCCTCACCCCGGAGCAGATCGCTGCCGCCAAGGAAGTCCTGGCTGCGCAGTGGGGCCCCATGGTCGCCGACGCCTGATCCTCAGGTTCGGATGATTGACACACCTGTCGTCGAAGGGGGGCGCACCGCTGGTGCGCCCCCCGTGGCGAGACGCAGTTGGGCGTGGCTGGGGCTGGTGCCCTTCTTCGCCTTCCTCTTCCTCTTCCTCATCGTCCCTGCGATCAGCGTGTTCATCAGCGCGGTCGACACGACGAAGGGCTACTCGCTCTCGGCGATGTCCGAGGCGATGGACGGCCAGAACCGTTCCGCGTTCTGGTTCTCCGTGCGCTTCTCCGCAGGTTCCGCGCTGGTCGGCGTGGTCTTCGGTACGCTGCTCGCCTACGCCGCGGCCACGGCCACGCGGCCTCGGTGGCTGCGCAACGGCGTCACCTCGTTCAGCGGCGTCGCCGCGAACATGGGTGGCCTGCCGTTGGCGTTCATGTTCCTGGCACTGCTCGGCCGCCAGGGCCTGCTCACCAAGATCTTCCTCGCCGGCGGCTTCGATCTCTACGGCGGCGACTTCGAGCTCGGCTCCGTGCCCGGTCTCATCACCGTCTACTCCTACTTCAACATCCCGCTGATGGTGCTCATCACGCTGCCGGCCATCGACGGGCTGAAGCCGGCCTGGCGTGAAGCGTGCGCCAACCTCGGCGGCACCAGCTTCACCTACTGGTGGCGCATCGGACTGCCCGTGCTCGCACCGTCGTTGCTGGGCGGCTTCCTGCTGCTGTTCGCCAACTCGTTCAGCGCCTACGCCACCGCCGCGGTGCTCACCGACAACTCGATGATCGTGTCGCGCCGCATCGGGTTCTTCCTCGGTGGCGACGTGTCCATCGGCGAGAACGCCGTCGGCTTCTCGCTGGCGGCGTGGATGATCATCATCATGGCCGTCTCGATGGGCCTCTACTGGGTGGCGCGCCGCCGTGCGGAACGGTGGCAGTC
>CAZWCU010000010.1:7616-25257 GCA_964632715.1 uncultured Bifidobacterium sp.
CTGTTCTTCATCATGCCGCTGCTCGCCCTGGCGCGCTTCGCGCTGCAGAACGTGCCCACCGTGCTGCTCGGCTGGGACACGTTGTTCGACAAGTGGTCGCTCGAGCCGCTCGGTCGCGCCTTCGAGGACCCTGTGTTCTGGGAGTCGCTGCGCCTCTCGCTGAAGCTCGCCCTCGGCACGGTGCTGCTCACGCTGCTGCTGCTGCTGCCCACGGCCATCTGGGTGCACCTGCGCCTGCCGCGGGCACGTCCGGTCATCGAGTTCGTGACGGTCCTGCCCTACATGATCCCGGCCATCGCGCTGGTCGCCGGCATCAAGTTGGTCAAGCCGCACGCGCGCTGGTTCCTCGACTCCGACCTGTCGTTGATCCCGTTCTACGTGGTGCTGGCACTGCCGTTCACCTACCGGTCCATCGACGCCGGGTTGCGAGCCATCGATCTGCGCACGCTCGTCGACGCCTCGCGCAGCCTGGGGTCGGGCTGGTTGGCCACCATCATGCGCGTCCTGATCCCGAATCTGCGAACCGCCATCATCTCGGCGTCGTTCCTCACCGCAGCAGTGGTCATCGGCGAGTACACCATCGCACGCCTGCTGCTCATCGATTCGCTGCCGCCGTACCAGCGCATCCTGGTCGGCACCGACTCGCAGGCGGGCTACGGGCTCAACCTGATGGCGCTGCTGGCCACCACGTCGCTGTTCGTGCTCGTCAGCGTGCTCACCAAGAAGCGCGACCGCAAGCGCAAGTCATTCGCCTACGTCGCAGCCAGAGCGGCGTCCTCCCAGGAGCCCGCAGCAGCATGACCACCCTCGACTACATCTCCGTGCGCAAGACGTTCGGCACGAACGTGGCACTCGAGAGCCTCGATCTCGACGTCCGTGAGGGTGAGCTGATCACGCTGCTGGGGCCGTCGGGCTGCGGCAAGACCACCGCGCTGCGCATCGCGGCAGGCTTCGAGTTCGCCGACTCCGGCGCGGTGCTCGTGGGCGGCGCCGACATCACGCGCACGCCGGCGCACAAGCGCAACATGGGCATGGTGTTCCAGAGCTACAGCCTGTTCCCCAACATGACCGTGGCCAAGAACGTCGAGTTCGGGTTGCGCACTCGCAGCGTGGAGGCCTCGGCGCGTCACCATCGAGTCGCCGAGATGCTCGAGCTCGTGCAGCTGACGCCATTCGCCGATCGCTATCCGCACCAGATCTCCGGTGGTCAGGCGCAGCGCGTGGCCCTCGCCCGTGCACTCGCCGTGCAGCCGCGAGTGCTGCTGCTCGACGAGCCGCTCAGCGCACTCGACGCGAAGGTGCGCACCACGCTGCGCGACGAGATCCGCCGCATCCAGACCGAGGTGGGCATCACCACGCTCTTCGTCACCCACGACCAGGAGGAAGCGCTCGCCATCAGCGATCGCATCTGCGTGATGTCGCAGGGCCGCGTCGAGCAGCTCGGCACGCCCACCGAGGTGTATCGCACGCCCACCACCGCGTTCGTCGCTCGCTTCGTCGGGTCGATGAACGAGTTCTCGGCCGAGGTCACCGGCAATGGTGAAGTCACCATCGGTGGCATGCGGGTGGGCGCGCCGGGTGCGGCCTCGGCCGCCGCAGGCAGCGCTGTCAGCATGCTGGTGCGGCCGGAAGACCTCGCGCTGTCGGAGTCCGGCTTGCCTGGGTCGGTCACGTCCGTCACCTTCCAGGGCGCCACCACGCTGGTCGGCGTGCGGCTCGACGTGCTCGACCACCTGGTCAGCGTCGACGTCGGCCAGGGCGCAGCGGATCACCTGCAGGTGGGCGATCGAGTGGCCGTGGCCATCAACGGCGCCAACGCCGTCTGCGAACCCGCCTAGATCGGCATCGGGCCGACGTCGTGTGCGCTGTGTCTCGCCCAGCGGGACGGAGCGCACAGAACGTCCAGCGGATGGCCTCGGGTCAGCCGTTGCGCAGTTCCGCTGCGGTGAGTTGCACTGCGGTGACGATCTTGGCGTAGCCGGTGCAGCGGCACAGGTTGCCCGACAGACCGATGCGCACCTCTTCGCCGCTGGGGTCCGGTGTGCGCTCGAGCAGTGCGGTGGCGGAGAGCAGCATGCCGGGCGTGCAGAACCCGCACTGCACACCACCGGTCTCGAGCAGGTTGCGCTGCAACACGTTGAGTGCGTCGCCGTCGGCCAGGCCCTCCACGGTGGTGATCGCGCGACCCTGAGCCTGCACCGCGAGGTAGCTGCACGAGTTCACCGGCTGGCCGTCGAGCAGCACCATGCAGGCGCCGCACTCGCAGTCGTCGCAGCCTTCCTTGGTGCCGGTGAGGCCGATCTCGGTGCGGATGACGCTGAGCAGGTTGCGCCCCTGCTCGACGGTGACGGGGTAGTCGACCCCGTTGACGGTGAGGTGGATGCTCTCGCTCATGATGCTGCTCCGATGCCGATGGCGCGATTGACGGGGATGGCGATGGTCTCGCCGCCGGCGCGCCGTGCCGCTGCTTCCACCGCACGGCGGGCCATGACGCCGACGGTGTGACGGCGGTAGGCCTCGCTGGCACGTACGTCGCTGATCGGTGTGGAGTGCTCCATCGACAGCGCCGCCGCAGCGGCCGCGGCGTCGGCGACGGAGTGGCCCACCTGGCCGAGCAGATCGCCGGTGAAGATGGTGGGGGCGACCGCCGTGAGGCCGACGCGCAGCGAGGCGATGGTGCCGTCGTCGGCGAGGGCCACGAACGCGGCAGCGCCGACGACTGCGATCTCCATCGCGCGTCGGTACTCCAACCGCACGTAGGCGCTGTTGGCCTGCGGGCCCGGCGCCGGGATGTGCACCGCGACGCACAGCTCGTCGGGCTCGGCGCCGGTGCGGCCAGGGGCCGTCCAGAGCGCCTCGATCGGTACCCGCCGCGTGCCGCGCACGGAGCGCAGCTCCACCTCGGCGCGCATCACCGCCAGCGGCGAACCGGTGTCCATGGCCGGGCTGGCATTCATGATGTTGCCGCCGAGCGTGCCGATGTGGCGGGTGGCGGGCGACCCGACCAGTGCGCTGCCATCGGCGAGACCGGCGTACACCGTGGTGAGCAGCGGATGGGTCTCGATCTGGTGGTGCGACACGAGTGCGCCGATGCTCACACCGTCGGCGGTCTCGATGACCGTCGTGAGCTCGGCGATGCGGTCGATGGCCACCAGGTGCTCGGGCAGCGGTGCCTTGCCGTGGCGTGCACCGACCACGAGGTCGGTGCCACCGGCGACGGGACGAGCCCCCGCTGCGAGTGCTGCGAGTGCATCGTCGAGAGTGGTGGCGATGGTGAAGCTCATGACTGCGCCGCCTGTTCCGTGAGGGCCGTCCACACTCGCTCGGCGGTCATCGGCAACTGCCGGACCGGCGTGCCGACGAGCTGTGCGATGGCGTTGGAGATGGCCGCCGCAGTCGCGACGTTGGGTGCCTCGGCGAGGCCCTTCGCTCCGCGTGGACCGGCATCGGGTGTGTTGATCTCGACGAAGTGCACGGCGATGGGAGGTGCGTCGGCCGCGGTCTGCAGCTTGTACTCGAGCAGCGCCGCGTTGCGTTGGCGACCCTGGTCGTCGTAGGTGGTGCCCTCGGTGAGCGCCTGGCCGATGCCCATCAGCACCGCGCCCTCCACCTGGCCCTGCGCGCCGATCGGGTTGATGATGGTGCCGCTGTCGTGCGCCGCGCTCACGTGCATCACGCGCGCCACGCCGGTGTCGCGATCGAGCTTCACCCGCACCGCGTGGCAGCTGAACTGCGGTGCCACCCAGGCGCTCATGCCCAGGTCGCCCACGCAGGTGGAGCCGACGGTGGGTGGTGGACCGGGTGGCATGCCCGACCCGTGCCCGATGAGCAGTTCGCCGCCCGCTGCGATGCCGGCGAGCTCGGCGATGGGCACGCCTCGATCGGGGCTGCCGGCCACGCTGGCCATGCCATCGGCGAGCACGATGTCGGCCGGGCTCGCCTCCAGCTTGTCGGCGGCCAAGTTGCGCAGCTGCTCGGCGATCTGCCCTGCTGCCGCCACCACCGCGCGACCGTTGTTGAACAACGTCTGCGAACCGGTGGCGCCCATGTCGTAGGGAGCCACGCTGGTGTCCTGATAGACGAGCTCGAAGTCCTCGGCGTTCATGCCCAGCTCGTCGGCCGCCAGTTGGCGCAACGTCATCACCGCGCCGGTGCCGCACTCCTGCGCGCCGGTGATGATCTGGCCGCTGCCGTCGCCGTCGATCTTCACGTACGCGCCCGAGGGCACCGAGAAGCTGGGCCACCAGCCGATGGCGACGCCGATCGCCTCGTCGTCGGGAAGCGGACCGCCGTAGCCGGCGCCGGCGGCCGCGGCTTCGATGCACTGCTGCACGCCGATCTCGCCGTAGGTCTGACCGCTGGGACCTTCCGCGCCGGTGTCGACGGCGTTGAGCGTGCGGAACGCCACCGGGTCGAGCCCGATGGCGCGAGCGACCTCGTCGGTGTGCGACTCGAGTGCCCAGCAGGTCTGCGGCGCGGTTGGCGCGCGCACCGAACCCGACGGCTGGTGGTTGGTGTAGACGAGGTGCGCCTCGGCGAGCGCGTTCGGGATGCGGTACGGCCCGAGCGCGTGCATCGCGGCGAGCTGGCTGAAGAAGCCGGCATCGGCGGTGTACGCGCCGTTGTCGATGGCCAGCCAGGCCTTGCGGGCGACGATGCGACCGTCGGCGTCGACACCGGTGTGGAACTCGTAGACGATGCCTTCGCGCCTGCGGTCGGGTGCGACGAACTCCTCGCGGCGGCTGAACACCAGGCGCACGGGACGCTTCGCCACTCGGGCGAGCGCGGCGACGTGTGCTTCGTAGTGGAAGCCGCACTTGCCGCCGAAGCCGCCACCGAGGTGCGGCACGATGATGCGCACGCGGTTGTTGGGCATCTCGAGGGTCTCGCACACGCCGGCGCGAGCGTCGAACGGCACCTGCGTACTCGTCCAGATGGTGACCTTGTTGCCCTCCCACTGGGCGACGACGGCGCGCGGCTCGATGGGGGCCGCGTGGCAGCCGTCGGCCACGTAGCGACTGGTGACCACGAGATGGGACGACGCGAGACCCTGCTCGACGTCGCCCTTGGCGATGGACGCGAACGAGGCGTCGTTGCGATCGCGCACCAGGATGCTGCCGTAGTCGGCCCATTCGGCGTGCACGAGCGGCGAGTCGGCGGCGAGCGCGCCCTCGATGTCGTTCACCACCGGCAACGGGGAGTACTCGACCACGATGGCGGCGACGGCGCGGTCGGCGGTGGCGGCGGCGACCGCGGCGACGGCCGCGATGATCTCGCCTTCGAAGCGCACGGTGCCGTCGGCGAACAGCGTGCGGTCCTGCACGAACGGCCCGAACTTCACGTTCGGCACGTCGGCCTGGGTGAGCACCGCGAACACGCCGGGAATGGCGCGCGCCGCCGACACGTCGAGCTTGGTGATGCGGGCGTGGGTGACGTCGGCGTACTTGAACTTCGCGGTGAGCGCTCCGGTGAGCGTGAGGTCGGCCGTGTAGCGGCCGCTGCCGGTGACCTTGTCAGGGCCGTCGGCGCGGACGAACCTGGGTGCGGGCTTGGTGGCGGTGGGTGTGGCAGTCATCGTGATCAGCACTCCTTCGGGGTCCCAATATGGCAGATCCGTCGACGTCGCCCGACGCTCATCGAGCGGCAACCTCGCGCAGCACGCGCTCGGCCGCGGCGTGGCCCGCGTGGATGGCCCCTTCCACGTAGCCGGGGAACCGAGCGGACAGCTCGGTGCTGGCGAACGTGACGCGCGGCAGTCCGCCGGAGAGGATGTCCGCGGCGGTGGGGCAGTGGTGGGCGTGCACGTTGCAGTAACCACCCCCGCCCCACGGATCGGGTGCCCACGCGCGTTCGAGGAACGATCGCGGCTGGAGCGCGTCGGCGCCGAATGCTGCCGCCGCGTGCTGCAGCACGGCGTCGCGACGCTGCTCGGCAGTGTGCGACATCCACTCGACCGCGGCCGGGCCGCCGAGGAAGCCCACCAAGGTCGGCGCATCGGTCGCCGAGGCATCGGCGAAGTAGAGCCCGGCGGGCTCGATGAACTGCGCAGTGCCGTTGCAGGCGTGCTCCAGCCAGAACTTCTGCGAGTAGCCGATGAGGTACTTGATCACCGTGCCGGGCACGAACGCTGCCGCCGCCTGCTCGACCTCGCTCGGCAACGCCGGCCGGAACCGGATGGAGGCGTAGGCCGACGGCGGCACCGCCACGACCACGTGGTGCGCGTGCCACGTCGACCCACCGGCTCGGACCACTACATGGCGGTCGACGGTGTCGATCTTGGTGGCCGCCGCGCCCAGCCGAAGGTGCTCGGTGAACGGCGCCGCCAGGTGGACGGCGATCGAGTGCAGGGTGCCCTCGAACCAGCACTGCAGCTCCTGGTGTTGCATCGGGCTCCGCACGGCCAGTTGGGCCAGGTACGACACCGGCACCATCGCACTGTCGGCACACGTGCTGCCGTTCACCATCGACCGCACGGCGGCGGTGACGTCGGTCGACGCACCGAGTGCCTCCACCCAGGCGAGCGCGGAGCGGCCGTCGACGAGGTGATCCGCGCCGATCCCATCCACCAGCGACTCGCCGACTTCCCACGGGTCGCCCTCCGTCACGGGCATCGTCACTGCTCGCCCGACGGTCGGCGAGTCGATGCGTCGAGCACCGGCGGCCCGAGCGAGCGCGAGCAACTCGGTCATGTCGTCGTTCGCGAACTGGCCGCCGGTGTCGACCGTGCGCCCCAGTTCGTCGATCATGCACTCCACCTTGCCGCCCACGCGGTCGCGTGCGTCGAGCACCACGAACGACCGCCCGGCGCGGTGCAGAGCATCGGCGACGGTGAGCCCGGTGAACCCGGCGCCGACGATGACGACGTCGACGTCGACGTCGCTATCTGCCTCGACGCCCGTCGAGGTCATCCGCTGAGGCTCGCGAGCCCGCTGCCGCTGTCGGGCTCTTCTCCGCCACGTCGCTGGATGGCCTTCAGCAACGCCGCGGCCAGGCCGACGGCGGTGAGCGTGATGAGCAGCATCACCGTCGCCAGCGCGTTGAGCGCCGGGGTGGAACTGGCTCGCGACCCGGCGTAGATCTTGATCGGCACCGTCTCGGTGCTCTCGCCGGTGGAGAGGAACGACGAGATCACGAAGTCGTCGACCGAGGTGGCGAACACGACCATCACGCTGGCGAAGATGGCCGGCGCGAGCAGCGGCAGCAGCACCAGTCTGATGGCCTGCAGGCGCGACGCACCGAGGTCGCGTGCGGCTTCCTCGTACTGCGTGCCGATGGCCGCCAATCGGCTGCGGATGATGACGACCACGAACGAGATGGTGAACGTGACGTGACCGAGCAACTGGCGGGTGATGCCGTCGGGCACTCCCGTGTAGAGCTGGCTGAACACCAGGAACAACGCCACACCGAACACGATCTCGGGCGTCACGATCGGCACCAGCATCAGACCGTTCGCCGCGTTCGACGTCTTGCCCCGCCAGCGCTGGAGACCGAGCGCCATCGCGACACCGATGGGAGTGGCCACCAGCATGGTGAGTGCCGCCAGGCGGAGCGTGTTGAACAGCGCGGTGTGCATCGAGTCGTCGTGCCACAGCGACGCGGTCGGATCGCCCCAGTACCACCGGAACGACATCGGCTGGAACGAGGACCTGCTGCGGCCGTCGTTGAGCGAGATGCGCACGGCCACCAGGATGGGCAGCAGCGACCACAGCACGTAGACCCACGTGATCATGGCCAGCACGGGAGCCGAACCGTGCTTGCGCCGCAGCGGGTTCATCGGTCGGCCGCCTTCTGCTGCCGAATGGTGGTGACCATGTAATAGACCATCAGCACGAACAGCATCGCCATCAGCACCAGCACCAGTGAGGCGCCGCGCTGCGGCTGGCCGACGATGCGCAGGTAGTACTCCACCTGGTTGCCCACCATCTCCGTCTTCGGCGAGCCACTGGTGAGGTAGCTGTTCGTGTAGTAGTCGCCGAACATCGGCAGGATGGTGACGACGCTGGCGGCCATCAGGCCAGGCACCGACAGCGGCAGAGTGACGCGCAGGAACGTCTGGAACGACGACGCGCCCAGGTCGCGTCCGGCTTCGATGAAGCGCCCGTCGATGCGCTCGAGCGTGCTGTACAGCGGCAGGATGAAGAACGGCACGTACCCGTAGATGAGCCCGATGACCACCGTGTGCCACTCGCCGTCGAGCCAGGTGCGATCGTCGGGCAGGCCGAACCAACCGATGAACTGGTTCACCAGACCGTCGGGCTGCAGCAGGTTCGTCCATGCGAGCATGCGCATCAGGTAGCTGATCCAGAACGGCAGCACCAGTGCGGCCAGCAGCAGTCCCTTGCGGCGACCGGCCTTCCTGGCCGCGTAGTACGCGACCGGGTAGCCAATTGCGATGCAGCCGACGAGCGCGAGGCCGACGAACGCGAACGTGCGCACGAACACCTTGCGCAGGTAGCCGGTGAACACCTCGTCGAGCACGTCGCTCATGGTGGTGAAGTCCCACTCGAGTGGGTTCCACGCGGGGATCGCGGTCTTCAGGAACGGGTCGGCGCTGCCGAACGCGACGGCCATCACCGCGTACACGGAGATGAGGAAGAAGCCGACGAGCCAGCCGATGCCCGGCAGCGCGAACACCGACCACACCCGCGTGCGGGAGCGCGACTCGCGCTGCAGCGTCGCGGTCATGCGGTCAGCCGCCGGCGGTGAATCGCGCCCACGCGTTCTCGTACTTGGCGTCGCCCTCGGCACCGAGCGGCTTCAGGAACAACGCCTTGCTGATCTCGTCGGCGGTGGGCACGCAGTTGCGCAGGTGTTCCGGCACGTAGCCGGCGGCGATCACGTAGTCGGCATCGAGCTTCGCGATGGCGGGCAGGTATCCCACCCAGCTGAAGTTCTTCTCGGCGACCTCGTTGTCGAGCAGGTAGTTGAGGTAGAGGTGCGCGAGCACCGGGTTCTCGGCAGCGGCGAGCACGCCCATGCTGTCGTTGGTGACCACGTACTCGCCGGCGGGCGGATGCCAGAAGCCCAGCACCTCGTCGGAGACACCTTCCGGGAGGTAGCCCGCGGCGCCCGCGATGAGGTCGGCGCTCCACGTCTGCGCGACGGAGGTGGTGCCTTCCGGGATGTCCTTGTACGCCTCGATGTTGACCTTCACGTTGACGAGGTCGATGAGCTCGCTCACGTCGGCGAGTGCCTGGTCGATGATGGCCTGATCGGTGGTGTTGATGTCGGTGACGCCGCGCCGCAGCATCGCCATCGTGAACGCCTCGCGTTCGTCGTCGAGCACCGACACCTCACCCTTGAAGTCGGTGGCGTTCCAGATGGTGTCCCAGCCCTGCTCGTCGACGAGCGCGCGGTCGATGCGGTCGGTGCGGAACCCGATGCCGGTGCCGAAGAACGTGTACGGCACCGAGTAGCGCGCACCCGGGTCGTACCACGGGTCGTTGAACGTGGAGATGACGTTCGCGAAGTTGGGGATGTAGCTCTTGTTGAGCGGCTGGATGAGCCCGCCGGCGATGAGGTTGCCGATGGAGGTGCCGGCCATCGAGTGGTGCACGTCGGCCTTGATGGCGCCCGATGCGAGCTTGGTGGTGGCCTCGGTGTCGGTGTCGATGGTGCTGATCTCCACCTTCACTCCGTACTCGGCCTCGAAGTCGGCGATGACCTCGAGGTTCACGTAGTCGGCGTAGTTGATGATGCGCAACGGGCCCTTCTCAGGGGACAGACCGTCGGCGATCGGCTCCTTGCCGGAGCTGGTCGTCGTGTCGTCGCCGCCGCACGCCTGCAGCAGCGGCACCCCGGCGCCGAGCAGCACACCGAGCTGTGTGGAACGTGCAAGGAAGTCGCGGCGTGACGCACTCATGATGTTCCCCCAGGAGTTGATTGACTGATGAGTCAGAATAGCAAACATGGAACGCCCGCTGAACGTACGACCGATCGACGACCCGCCCGGCATCACATCGGCACGCACGTTGCCGGCCGCGTGGTACTCGTCGCCCGACCATCACGATCGGGAGCTGCAGTCGGTGTTCCACGACGAGTGGGTGTGCGTCGGCGACGTCGACGACATGCCGGTGCCGGGTGCATGGCGCGCGATCTCGGTCGGCGGTCTGCCCGTGCTGCTGGTGCGCGACCGAGAGGGAGTGCTGCGCGGGTTCGTCAACGTCTGCCGTCACCGCGCGGCGCCGCTGTGCGAGCACGGCGGCGCGGGCAGCGGCGCGGCGTTGAGCTGTCCGTACCACGCGTGGCTGTACCGCCTCGATGGCACGCTGGCTCGCGCGCAGGGCGTCGGCAACCCGGACGACTTCGACGTGGCCGACTACTCGCTGAAGCCGGTGTCGGTCGGCCAGTTCCGACGCTGGGTGTGGATCCATGCCGACCAGACCGCCGCGGCACCTGACTTCGGTCCGCTCGCCGACGCGATCGATGCGTTCCCGCTGGAGTCGATGGAGGTGGTGCTCTCCGAGACCGACGAGCGCTCGTTCAACTGGAAGGTGCTGCTCGAGAACTACAGCGAGAACTACCACACACCGTTCATCCATCCTGAGATCGACACGTCGAACACGCACGACTACCCGATGGTGAGCGACGGCCTGGTCCTGTACGCATGGGACCGGCCGCTGCATCCGTCCGACGATGCGGGGCGCGTGATGGCGGGGCTCCTGCCGGGCGAGCCGGGCTGGGAGGCGCTCGCCGACGCCGACACCGGCCAGCCCTACGCGGTGGGCAGCTACCTCACGATGTGGCCGAACCTGATGCTCAACGTGTTCCCCGACGCGGCGCTGGCGATGTGGATTGAGCCGACCGCGCCGAACCGCACGGTCGTGCATCGTCGTCTCTACATGCGTCCGGGTGGCGACGCCGACGCGAGAGCCGCCAACATCGCCGCGCACCGGCTGGTGCACCTGCAGGACATCGACATCTGCAACGCGGTGCAGACCTCGCACGACGCAGGCGTGAGCGCCGATGGTGTGCTGGCCACCGTGGAGGAGCGCGGCGTGTACTGGGTGCACCAGCACGTGCGCAGCGCCGCGGAGCATGTGCACACAATGAAGTGATACTGTGTACACATGAACGTGGGTGTCCGGGAGCTGAAGCAACATCTGGCCGAGTACCTCGATCGCGCGGCCGGCGGCGAAGTGGTGCAGGTCACCGAGCGGGGCGTGCCGAAGGTGCAGATCGTGCCCATCCCCGGCGCAGGCGCCATGCAGGTCGGGGTCGAGGAAGGGTGGCTACGTCCCGCGTCCGCCTCCACCGGCCTCCAGCCGGTCCGGCGTGTGGTCGGCCGCCGAACGATCGCCGATGTACTGGTCGACGACCGCGGCGAATGACCACGTACGTCGACTCCAGCGCGCTGATGAAGCGCTACGTGCACGAAGCCGATTCCGACGTCGCCGATCGTCTGCTCGCCGCCGACCCAGTGCTGGTGACGTCGTGGATCACCCTCATCGAACTGCGCCGAAATCTCGCGCGCCTCGCCGACCCCGCCGACCTCCCCGGCCTCCGCCGTCAGTGCACCGACGACCTCGATCAGTTCGCACTCGTCAGCGTCGACCAGGTCGTGTGCGAAGCGGCCGCGGAGATCGGCGAGCAGTTCCTCGTGCGTACGCTCGACGCAGTGCACCTGGCCTGTGCGCGCCGACTACAGGTGCCGGGGTTGGCGTTCCTCACATTCGATCTTCGCCAGGCACAAGCTGCCCGAGAACTCGGCTTCACCGTGCTCGGGGCGTGAGTCAGTAGCTGCGGGGGAGGCCGAGCACGTGTTCGGCCACGTAGCTGAGCACCAGCTCTTGGCTGATCGGCGCGATGCGCATCAGCCGTGCCTCGCGGAAGTAGCGCTCCACGTGGTACTCGCTGGCGTAGCCGAAGCCACCGAGCGTCTGCACGGCTCGGTCGGCCGCGAAGAAGCCGGCCTCGGCGGCGAGGTACTTGGCGAGGTTGGCCTGCTCGCCGCAGGGCAGGCCGGCGTCGACGAGTCGAGCGGCTTCCTGCACGACCAGGTCGGCGGCATGCAGCTTGGCGTGTGCCTCCGCCAACGGGAACGCGATGCCCTGGTTCTGTCCGATCGGCCGCCCGAACACCACGCGCTCCTTCGCGTACGCCACCGCGCAAGCGAGCGCCACCCTCCCGATGCCGATGGCCTCCGCGGCGATGAGCACGCGCTCGGCGTTGAGCCCGTCGAGGAGGTAGCGGAAGCCGTGACCTTCCTCGCCCACGCGGTCGGCCAGCGGCACCACCACCTGGTCGTAGGTGGTCTCGCACGAGGCCACCGCGTTGCGACCCATCTTGGCGATGGGCACCACGCCCACGCCGGGGGAGTGCTTGTCGACGAGCAGCAGGGTCATGCCGTCGGTGGGCTTGCGGCACTCGGCGAGCGGGGTGGTGCGGGTGAGCAGCAGGATGCGGTCGGCTTCGAGCGCCTTCGAGGTCCACACCTTGCGGCCGGTGACGAGGTAGTGGTCGCCGTGGCGTTCGGCGCGGGTGGTGATGCGCGAGGTGTCCGTGCCCGCGTCGGGTTCGGTCACTCCGAACGCGACGTGCAGACTGCCGTCGGCCACCGAGGGCAGGAACCGTGAGCGCATCTCGTCACTGCCGTGGCGGATGACGGGCTGCATTCCGAAGATGCTCATGTGCAGTGCCGACGCGCCGTTCATCGCCGCGCCGGACGACGCGACCTCCTCGAGCACGGCCGCCGCTTCGACGATGCCGCGGCCGCCACCGCCGTACTCCTCGGGGATCGCGATGCCGATCCAGCCACCGGCCGCCATGTCGCGGTAGAAGTCCCATGGGAAGCGGTGCTCGCTGTCGCACGCCGCCCAGTAGTTGTCGTCGTAGCGACTGCACAGCTCGGCGACGTGCCGGCGGATGAGCGTCAGGTCGTCGCGCTCGCTGGTCATGCGTGCCACGGTAGACGCCGCCCCGCAGTCGGGCGCGAAACCATGCCAACACTGTCCGCTGCGGCCCCCACGGGCGCGATGAGTTGACAACAACGTCACGGTTCCGCGCCCGTGGGCGCGGAAGGGGGCCAGAGGCTCCGGCGGCAGGCGGTCACCCTTCGCCTGGCCGCAAATCGCTTCCACGCGCGCGAGGTGGTGACAGGAGCGTCACGGTTCCGCGCCCGTGGGCGCGGTGTGATGTCGGGCCTGTCATGGTTTCGCGCCCGAGCGGGTGTGGGCCGGGCGTACCATCGGGGCGCGAGAGGTCGGAGGGGCCGCGAATGGACACGGTGCAGTTCACGCAGATGCGCGACGGCAGTAGGGCCGAGTACGAGATGCTGCACGAGCTCGAGCGGCAGTACATCGCCGCGCTGCCCCAGCGCATCATCGCGGGACTGCGCGCGCTCGCCGACGGGCTCGGCGGCTATCAGGTCACGCGGCTGCAGCACTCGCTGCAGGCGGCCACTCGGGCCGAGCGCGACGGCGCCGACGTCGACTGGATCGTGGCAGCGCTGGTCCACGACATCGGCGACGGGCTGGCACCGGAAAACCACTCGCAGATGGCGGCCGCCATCCTGCGTCCCTACGTGCGGCCGGAGGTGACGTGGGTGGTGCAGATGCACGGCATCTTCCAGCAGCACTACTACGGCCATCATCTCGGCCTCGACCCCGATGCGCGCGAGGCCTACCGCGACCACGAGTGGTTCGACAGCTGCGAGCGGTTCTGCGAACGGTGGGACCAGGCCGCGTTCGATCCTGCATATCCCACCGAGTCGTTGGAGCACTTCGAGCCGATGGTGCGGGAAGTGTTCGGCCGCCCGGCTACTTGGTCGTGATGGTCACCGGCGTCTCGTAGACGTCGGACACTTCCTCGCCGAGACCCACGGGCTCCTCGTCGACACCGAACAGGTGCAGCAACCACGCCGTGACGGCGTGGTTGATGATCGGGAACGTGATGGCCACGTCGATGGCGGGCGGGATGCACCCGTCCTCGCCCAGTGCCCGCAGCTGCGGGAACGAGGCGATCACGTCGCCGAGCCCACTCGACTCGGCGACACCGATGATGCCCTGGCCGTTGCCGAGGTTGCAGAAGTCGGTGAAGGCAGCGTGGCCCGCACCCTCGATGATCCAGAGCAGGCTCGGCGACGGCGCGGCGTCGAAGGCGGGCTGTGTGACGGTGGCGGCGGGCACCATCGCGTCGGCGGACCCGGCGATGAAGAACGACGGCTTGCTGGGCATCGTGACTTCGATCGTGGTGGTGGTTCCATCGGTCCCGTCGCTGCGGCCGCGCAGGACACCCGAGGCCATCGACACGTAGCCGTCCACTCGCGGATCGTCGGCCGCGAGCAGCACCGTCGCGCCACCCGCGGAATGCCCGAGCGCCGCAACGCGGTCGGAGTCGACGTGATCGGCGAACAGGCTCTGCGGATCAGCGTTCGCAGCAGTGATGAGATCGAGGCTGCCGAGCAGGTCGTCGACGGAATCGGTGCGGTCGCCGGTCGTCGTGCCCGACAGCGCAGCGTTCAAGTCGCGAGAGGGGTGCTCGGGGGCGACCACGATCGTTCCCCAACTGGCGAGGTTGGCGGTGATGGCGGTGCTCTGCAGCCGCACGCCGGCTGCGCCGTGGCTGAACAGCACCACCGGGAACGCGCCGTCGGTCACCTGGGCGTCGCGCGTGGCCGAGTAGCTCACCGTCGTCGGCGCATCGGGTACGAGCAGCGCGTCGATCGCCTCCGGGATGAAGTCGCGCATGTCGAACACCTCGGTGCCGTCGGACCCTGCGACCGCGGGATACCACACCTCCACCGGGATGCCGTTCGGCAGTTGCAGCGTGGTGACGCCCACCGGGTGCGGGCCGTACTCCGCGTAGGCGAGCGCGATGGTGGCGGGGTCGACGCTGGTGGAGGGAATCGCCGGCACTTCGGTGGTGGTCGATGCGTCCGTCGTCGACGCCGCGGTCGTGTCGCCGCCGGCAATCGTCGTCTCGGCCACCTCGGTGGAGGTGGACGACGAGTCGTCGCTGCACGCGGCGCCGATCAGAGCGATCGCGATCAACGGGGTGGCGGCACGGCGGAGGAGCATGAGCGAGAGGTTGGCACGACCGTCGCGCCGGTGCCATGTCGGAACCGAACTGCGGGTTCAGCGCTGCACCCGCTATCGTGCTTGCGCCGATGCCCGGGCGACCGGGAGCGCATTGGCGACGTGGCCGAGTGGCTGAGGCAACGGCCTGCAAAGCCGTCCACATGGGTTCGATTCCCATCGTCGCCTCCGACAGCCCCTGGTGAGGTTCGCCTCATCGGGGGCTGTGTCGCGTCTGTGTCACACTGCGGCCGTGGAATCCATCGCGTTGGTCGCCGCAGGCTGGTCGGCCGGATTCAATGCCTACCTCACCGTGCTCATCCTCGGTGTCTCCGGGCGACTCGAGTGGGCCGACACGCCGGCCTCGCTGCAGCAGAACTGGGTGCTCGTCGCCGCCGGCATCGCGTTCGTGGTCGAGTTCGTCATCGACAAGATCCCGCTGCTCGACAGCGTGTGGGACGCCGGGCACACGCTCATCCGTCCGATGATCGGCGGCATGACCGGCGCGGCAATCGCCGGCGCACAGCTCGGCCGGCCGGCGGCGTTCGCGCTCGCCGCGGGCCTTGCGCTCACCGGACACTTGACCAAGGCGACGGGTCGCCTGGCCATCAACATGTCGCCGGAGCCGTTCACCAACGTGGTGGCCAGCGTGGCCGAGGACGGCATGGTTGCCGTGGTGGTGGCGCTCGCGATGGCGTACCCGGTGGTGTCGGCCGTCATCGCCACCTTCCTCGCGATCATCGGCGTGCTCGTCGCGCTGTCGTTGCGCAACCTGGTGCGCAAAGGCCTTCGCCGAGTCCGCGCCCGGTCCAGAGCCGCCCCCACCACCGCCACCTGACGCTCGACGGATCGCTCCGTAAAGAGGCGGGGTGGGTGGCGATGCCATGCTGTCGCCGGGGACGACGACAGGGGAGTGGCTCGATGGTTGGTTGGAACTTCGCGGACGTGTACGAGGCCGTGGCGGCGCGGGTGCCGAACCGCCCGTGCCAGGTGCAGGGCGCACGCACGGTCTCGTGGGCGCAGTTCGACGCACGCGCCGACGCACTGGCGGCCGACCTCATCGAGGCCGGCCTCACGCACCAGAGCAAGGTGGTCGCCTACCTGTTCAACTGCCCGGAGTACCTGGAGACCTACGTCGCCGCGTTCAAGGGCGGGTTCGCGCCGGTCAACACCAACTACCGCTATGGGCACGACGAGATCGTCTACCTGTTCGACAACTCCGACGCCGAGGCCGTCGTGTTCCACGCCGCGTTCGTGGATCTCGTCGAGACCGTGCGCCACTCGCTGCCGAAGGTGCGCCGCTGGTACTGCGTGGCCGACGGCACCACCGCAGTGCCCGACTGGGCGGTCGACTACGAATCGGTGGTCACCACTCCGGTCGCCGGCCCGGTGCGCGGCCCGTGGGGCCGCAGCGGCGACGACCTGCTGCTGCTCTACACCGGCGGCACCACCGGCATGCCCAAGGGCGTCATGTGGCGCCAGGACGACCTGTTCAACGTGCTCGGCAGCGGCGGCAACGCGGTGCTCGGCGTGCCGCCGGCCACCTCCCTCGAGGAACTCGTCGAACGTCTCGATCCCGCCACGCCCGGCTTCGTGCTGCTCTCGGCGTGCCCGCTGATGCACGGCACGGGACAGTTCTCCAGCCTCATCGCGATGAACATGGGCGGCTGCATCGTCACCCTGCCCTCGCGGCACTTCGACGTGGAGGAACTGCTGTCGGAGATCGAACGCAACCATGTGAACTCGCTCATCATCGTCGGCCAGGCGTTCGCCGGTCCGCTGCTCGAGCACCTCGATGCGAACCCCACCGGCCACGACCTGTCCAGCGTCATCATGATGTCGTCGTCGGGCGTGATGTGGAGCCAGGAGAACAAGGAGGGCCTGCTGCGCCACGTGCCGCAGGCGGCGCTGTTCGACTCGTTCGGATCGTCGGAAGCGGTGGGCATGGGTGCGTCGGTGTCCACCGCCGGCGGCGCCAGCCGCACCGCACGGTTCCAGCTCGGCCCGAACTGCGTGGTGTTCGCGGAAGATGGCAGTCGGGTGCAACCCGGCTCGGGCGAGCGCGGCCTGGTCGCCGTGGGCGGCTACATCCCGGTGGGGTACTACAAGGACGAAGCCAAGTCGGCGCAGACGTTCCGCATCTTCGAGGACCGTCGCTGGAGCGTGCCCGGCGACTGGGCGGAGGTGATGGACGACGGCACGCTGGTGCTGCTCGGGCGCGGATCGGTCTGCATCAACACCGGCGGCGAGAAGGTCTTCCCGGAGGAGGTCGAGGAGGCGCTCAAGCAGCACCCTCGGGTCCGCGACGCGGTGGCGGTCGGCATCCCCGATGCACGCTTCGGCGAGACCATCTGCGCGGTCGTGGAGGCCGCCGGCGACGAACCGCCGACGCTGCACGAGCTGAGCGACCACGTGAAGGAGCATCTGGCGCACTACAAGGCGCCGCGCCACCTCGTGCTCGTCGACACCATCGGCCGTGCGCCGAACGGCAAGGTCGACTACCGCCGGTTGACGTCGGTGGCAGTTGCCCGACTTGGCGAGAGTTGAGCGACGATCACGTCCTAGAGTGGCGGGCATGGAGCTGACCTCGACGGCATCCCCGCAGATCGACCCCCCGCAGATCGACC
>CAZWCU010000010.1:25357-37544 GCA_964632715.1 uncultured Bifidobacterium sp.
GGCATGGAGCTGACCTCGACGGCATCCCCGCAGATCGACCCCCCGCAGATCGACCGCGGTATCGCGGCACCGGCATCGAAGTGCCCGATCGACCACACCGCGATGGCCGCCAAGTGCCCGGTGGCCCACGGTGGCGACCCCGGTGCGGCTCCGCACCGCTCGCGCGCCGATCTGTTCATGCGTCGGCTGCTGCGCATCCACGAGCGCCCCGCCGGCGTCACCAGCCGCGACGCCTACTCCGCCTTCCAGAAGTCGATGCTCATCTCCGCAGTGCGGTGCACGCTCACCTATGTGGTGTTTCCCATCGCGCTGCCGCTGCTCCATCTCGCCAGCGGTGTCGGCCCAGCCATCGGTCTCGTCATCGGTGTGTTCGCGATCGTCTGCGACGTGTTCACCATTCGCCGCTTCTTCGCCGTGGATCATCGCTTCCGTTGGCACTTCACGGTCGTCGCGCTGTCGGTCATCACCCTGCTGTGGGTGCTGCTCATCCAGGACATCCTGAGCCTGTTGCGCTGATGGCGGTCTCGGCGGTGCCACGGCAGCCCGGTCGCACGGGTCCCGCCGTTCGCACCGCGGCCCGTCGGGTGGGTCGCTGGTCGTGGATGCTGGCCGGCTTCGTCGCGGTCGCCATCGGCGGCGTCGGCATCGTCGTTCCGGGTCTGCCCACCACGGTCTTCTTCGTGTTCGCCGCGTGGTGCTTCAGCCGATCGAGCCCGCGCTTCGAGCGGTGGGTGCTCGGTCTGCCGAAGGTGGGTCCGCTGGTCGCCGACTACCGCGCCGGCCTCGGCATGCCGCGACGTGCGAAGCAGATCGCGATCGGGATGATGGCGGTGGCCGTCACCTTCAGTGCCTTCGTCAACCGCGACCGGTTGTGGCTGGCGGCCGTCATCGTCGGCTGCGGCCTGATCGGGTGCGCGACCGTGCTGTGGTGGGTGCCCTCGCGCGTCGACGCCGTCGCTGCGCAAGACTGACCAGATGAGCACCGCTGCGACCGACACCGCCGACTCGCGTCTCGGTCCGCTCGGTGCGCTGGTGGGCACCTGGACCGGCGCCGGTCACGGCATCTATCCCACCATCGAGCCGTTCGACTACCTCGAGGAGATCACCGTCACCGATGGTGGCGTGAAGCCGTTCCTGTTCTACGTGCAGCGCACTCGCGCCGCCTCCGACGGTCGCCCGCTGCACGCGGAGGCCGGTTACCTGCGCTGGGCCGGCGGTGCGCCCGAGCTCGTGATCGCGCAACCGACCGGCATGACCGAAGCACACCACGGCGTCATCACCACCGACGACGACGGCGCGCTGATCATCACCTTCGACAGCGTCGCCCTCGCCGCCACGGGTACGGCCAAGCGAGTCGACTCGGTGACCCGCGAGCTGCGGTTGCTCGGTGACGAGCTCGTCTACGAGTTGTGGATGGCCGCGGTGGGCGAGCCGCATCAGCTGCACCTGCGAGCCACGCTCACCCGCAGCTGAACGAATCTGCTTGACACGCCAACCACTCAGGCGTAGAACAAGTTACAGACAGGTGCAATACAAATTGCTCCTGTGGAACGCTGGGAAGCCTGGTCAGCATCATCACCTACCCAAGAAGGGAGGTGAGAACGATGTTGGCCATCCTCATTGTTCTCATCGTCATCGTCCTCGTCACCGTGCTCGTCGTGCTGCGCTCACTGCACAGCATCGGCCCCGCGCAACTGGGACTCGTCAACAAGCGTCTGGCTCGCCGCAGCCTCGACGAGGGCAACCCCGTCGCACTGCACGGCGAAGCCGGCTACCAGGGCGCGCTGCTGATGCCCGGCCTGCGCTTCAAGCTGTGGCCCGTGTTCGCGGTCACCAAGCACCCGTGGGTGCAGGTGCCGGCGGGCGAGATCGGCGTCGTCATCGCGCAGGTCGGCGACGCCATCAAGATCGGTGCCAAGAGCGCCGAGTACAGAGCCGAGTTCGGCAACTTCTCGCGACTCGACGTGTTCCTCGCCAACGGCGGCCAGAAGGGCGTGCAGCGCCCCGTGCTGCCTCCGGGCACCCTTGCACCCATCCACCCGGCCGGGTTCCTGGTCATCACCGCCGACCGCGTGTACGGCATGCCCGTGTCGGGCGAGCTCCGCTCGCTGGCCGAGACGCGGCGCGGACTCACCGCCGAGGCGTTCGGCCTCTCGACCGAGCAGTTGATGGTGACCGCGATCTCACCGCGTGGCACCACCGACATCATCGGCATCGTCACCACGCTGGAGGGCGAGCCGCTCCCGAGCGGCGACATCAGCAGCCGTCTCGGCGGCTTCGACGACGTCGTCAGCATGTCGGAGCTGGGCGCCGCCGACGCGGAGATCATCGACACGCTGCTCGGCAGCAAGAACGAGCTGCACAACAACTATCAGGACTTCCAGGCCTTCGTCGAGCACGGTGGTCGCATCGGGCTGCAGCACGATCCGCTGCTCTACGGCGCCTACCTGCTGAACCCGTTCCTCGTGAAGGTGGAGATCGCCCCCATGCTGGTAGTGCGTCAGGGCGAGGTGGCGGTGGTGAAGAGCTTCGTCGGTCTGCCGACGCTCGACACGAGCGGCACCGAGTTCAAGTTCGGCTCCATCGTG
Source organism: uncultured Bifidobacterium sp. (assembly GCA_964632715.1). Taxonomy (GTDB): domain Bacteria; phylum Actinomycetota; class Acidimicrobiia; order Acidimicrobiales; family Ilumatobacteraceae; genus UBA668. The sequence goes on from CAZWCU010000010.1 coordinate 27,946, forward strand.
CGCCCCGGCCGACGTGGCATCTGGCAGGAGCCACTGCGCACCGGCAAGTACCCGATCAACCCGCGCATCTACGCGGCCGAGATCGTGCCGACGTCGATCCTCACGCTCAACTGGGCGACGGCCGTCAGCCAAGCGCACAACCTCGACTCGGCGCTCAGCCCGATCGAGGGCAAGAGTCGCGAGGGGTTCGTCTTCCGCATCGATCTGCAGGTGCAGATCCACGTCAGCGACACCAAGGCGCCGAAGGTCATCTCGATGGTGGGCAACATGCAGAACCTGGTCAACGAGGTGCTGCAGTCGGCGGTGGGCAACCACTTCCGCAACACCCTGCAGCGGTTGGAGGCGGTGCGGTTCATCGAGACTCGCGACGAGGTGCAGGAAGCTGCGCTCGAAGCCATCACCCGCTATCTCCTCAGCTACGACGTGGAGACCCGCGGCGTCTACATCCAGGACGTCGTGTTCCCCATCGAGTTGGTGAAGGTGCTCACCGAGCGCGAGATCGCCAAGCAGGAGAAGGCGACCTTCCACGAGCAGCGCGAAGCGCAACACGCTCGCATCGAGGTGGAGAAGGCCCGAGGCACTGCCGACATGCAGGGTCAGCTGGCCACCTCGCAGGTGAGCATCGAGATCAACCGCAACACCGCCGAGGCACGCGCCGAGCAAGCGCGTGGTGAGGCCGCCTACGTGGAGACCACGGCGCGAGCCGAGGCGACGAAGGTGGAGGTGATCGGCAAGGCCGATGCCGGCCGCATCGAGGTGATCGGCAACGCCGAAGCATCGAAGGTGCACGCCCTCGGTGCCGCCGAGGCCATGCGGACGGAGGCGGTCGGCCTGGCCGAGGCCACGGCCGCGGAGGCACTCGGCCTCGCGCGGGCGGAAGGCTTCGAAGCACAGAAGGCCGCGCTCGGTTCGGCCGCCACGGCGATGGTGGCCGCGATCAACGCCATCGCCGAAGGTGGCATCGACGTGATGCCCGACGTGTTGGTCACCGGCGGCTCCAGCATTGAAGGCCTCGCGGCGTCGCTGATCCGCCGGTTCAGCGGCAGCCCCGAGGTGCCGGCGCTGATCGACACCGTCCAGACCTGACCCGTTCTCCGTTGTGAGTCATGGCTGGAGCGAGGAAACCTCGCTCCAGCCATGACGCAAACGCGTTCGGTGGGGATGGGGGGAGGCGGATGATACCCTGGGGGGTATGTGTCGACGAGTGACGTGCAAGACCTGTGGCAAGCCCGGCTGGGCCGGCTGCGGTGCCCATGTGGAGATGGTGCTGGGCGACGTGCCCACGGCCGACCGGTGTCGTTGTCGTGAACCAGGCGCTCGCACCGCGGTCACGGCGAAGGCTCCCGCAACCGCGGGCGACTCGGCGATGGCACGCTTCAAGAGCTGGCTGCGCAAGTAGCCGCCCCGGCGGGCGACGCGGTCAGTTGACCGGTGTGGCGACCGACGGGCGCAGGCCCGGGAACTGACCGAGGCGCTCGAGTGCGGCGACGGTGCTGCGCATCGCGTCGGGCGGCACCGGGTGGCTGATGAGGAAGCCCTGCGCCTTGCTGCAGCCGAGGTCGCTGAGCACCTGCAACTGATGCACGCTCTCCACGCCTTCGGCGACCATGTCGAGACCGAGCGAGCGACCCATCGCGACGATGGTGCGCACCAGGCTGCGGTCGTTGGGGTTGTCGGCCACACCGTGCACGAACGCGCGGTCGATCTTGATGCGCTGCAGCGGGAACTTCTGCAGCAGCGACAGCGACGAGTAGCCGGTGCCGAAGTCGTCGAGTGCCACCCGCACGCCGAGCGAACGCAGCCGGCGCAACGTGGCCAGCGCGAGCTCGGGCTCGGAGATCATGATGCTCTCGGTGACCTCCAGCCACAGCAGCTGCGGCGACACACCGGAACGGGTGAGCGCCTCGCTGACGATGGCGGGGAAGTTGGTGTCGCTGAGCTGGCGCGGCGACACGTTGACCGACATGGTGGCCGACGGGCTGCAGACGCCGTCGTCGATCCACTTGCGCAGCTGGCTGAGTGCTTCCAGCAGCGCCCACGAACCGATCGGCACGATGGTGCCGGTGTCTTCGGCAATGGGGATGAACTCGGCGGGGGAGACGATGGTGCCGTCGCTCTGCTGCCAGCGCATGAGCGCTTCGAACCCGACCACGTCGCCCGACTGCAGGTCGAGGATGGGCTGGTGGAACAGGCGCAGTTCGCGGCGGTCGAGCGCCCGGTAGAGGGCGGTCTCGACGGCGAGGCGGTGCGCGACCCGCTCGTGCATGCTCTCGTCGTAGACGGCCAGGCAGTTGCGGCCGGCGTCCTTCGCACGGTACATCGCGGTGTCGGCGTGACGGACGAGGTCTTCCGGCGAGGTGCTGGAGGTGTCGCTGAGGCTGGCGACGCCGATGCTGGCGGTGACGAACACGTCGCCCTGGCTGAGCGCGAGCGGCTCGCGGAACACGGCGAGCAGCCGCTCGGCGAGCGCCAGCGCAGCACCCGACGACCGTGAGGTGGTGTCGAGCACCACGTACTCGTCGCCGGACAGGCGAGCGACGGTGGCGCCCTCCGGGACGGCGTTGATCAGTCGGCGGGCGACCGTGACGAGCACTTCGTCGCCGGCTGCGTGGCCCAGTGAGTCGTTGATGTTCTTGAACCGGTCGAGGTCGACGAAGAACAACGTGGGGTGCTGGTCGGGGCTCCACGAGTGGCGCAGCAGTTCGTTGATGCGCTCGAGGAGCACTGTGCGGTTGGGCAGCCCGGTGAGCGGGTCGGTCTGTGCGCCGTGCAGCAGTTCGGCCTGCGCCAGGTTGTTGGCGCGCACGGCCATCACGACTCGCCAGGTGACCACCGCGGCGAGCACGAGCGCGGAGGTGGAACGCACGATCTTGTCGACGGTGTCGTTGGGGGCGGTGCCGGCCAGCACGATGACCGGGAACACCAGCGACGAGGTGGTGACGATGAGACGACCCATCATCTGCCGGTTCGGCGGCGCCTGCAGGCGGTGGATGGTGGCGATGCTCGGGTGGAGGAATGCAGCGCCGGCCGAGAAGTAGGCGGCGACGTACATCGGCAGCCCGATGCGATCGGCGCCGGGCGCGACGTGGCCGGCGTCCATCAGGGCGTAGGTGAGGTCGCCGAGCAGGTTGAAGCTGAGTGCGGCGGCGAGCAGCCACATCGATGCCGGGCGCTCGGTGAAGTTGAGCAACAGCACGACGACGAGGAACAGCACCACCGACGTGGTGGGTTGGTAGGCGCCGTAGAGCACCGTGCTCCACGCGGTCTTGCCGGTGTTGCTGACGATCGGTTGCACCAGCGCCGCCCAGCTGATGATCCAGCTGCCGAGGCCGACGATGAGGGCATCGCCGAGCAGCCCGTGGTGCGCGCGAGTGTCGCGAGTGCGCAGGAGCATGACGAGCCCGGCGATGATGCACGCGGTGGCGATGAGACCGAGGGCGGTGGCGAGCGGGCTCTCGTACGTGGGGGCGTCGCCGGTGAGCAGCTGTGCGAACCCGTACAGCAGGCCGACGCAGCCGAGCACGATGGCGAGGCGCAGCGGGATCAGTGAACGCCGGTAGGAGACGTAGAGCACGCCGCCGACCTGGACGCATGCGAGCAGGTAGATGGCCTCTCGCGCCGACGGCCAGGGGAGTACGAGCGCGAGAAGAGTGGCGATGCCGCCCATCGCCAAATACCACCACGCCAGGAGTGCTGATGCCCGCTTCATTCGCCTCCGATCCGAGTGGTGGATGCAGTATCCACCCTCGGCATCTTTCGGGTTCCTATAGTACTCACTGACCAGGGTGTTCGCGCAAGGGGTGATTGAGCCCGCGCGATACGTCGCCGATTACCCGAATTCTGCGAAAGTGGTGAGAGATGTTCGTGACCCGACACACACACGTGGTCGACATCGTGCTCGCCGACAAGCTGTGGTACTTGTACGACGTCGCGTACCGGGGTCTGGCCGAACTGGCGGTCACTCGCGAGATGTTGTATCGCAGCGAGTTCGACGAGGCGATCGCCGACCCCACCAACCGGCTGTGGGTGCTCTGGGACGACAGCACACCGGTGGCGATGACCTTGGTGGCCACCGACATCGGCAGCACCCGGTACCTCAGTCGAGCGTATTTCGAGCATCACTACCCCGACCATATGCGACGCGGGGCAGTGCATTACATCATGTGGCTGGTCGTCCACCCTGGTCACGCTGCTCGCGGCGCCCTCGTGCGGCTCGCGCGGGAAGGCATGGCCCTGGAGGCCTCGGAAGGTGCGTTGCTGGTGTTCGACTCGCCGGAGATGAACCAGCCGGGTATCACCGGCGGCTTCGCGGAGATGGCGGCGCGCAGTGCTCGATCGGTCGCCGGCCCGGCGCCGGTGCACCACCTCGAGACGCAGCACTACTTCGCCATCGACTTCGGTGCGCTGCAGCAGCACGACGACACCGTGCAGCTCCAGGTTCCGGAGTCGACGTCGCGCTGATCGCGCCACTCATTCGTGCACCCGGAAGCCCGTCCAATTCGCTACCGTGTGTGCAAATGAGTCCACTGTCGGGCCAGGCCGAATGACATCGCTGGCGAAGCCTTACTCCGTCGTCGTGCCTGGCGCGCACCTGATGGCAGCGTTCGTCGGCCAGCGAGACGCTCACCTCCGTCTCATCGAGACGGCGTTCCCCGACGCGTCCATCGTGGTGCGCGGCAACGAGATCCACGTCGAAGGCCCTCAGGCCGAGGCGGTCGGTCGGCTGTGCGAGGAACTGGTGGTGCTGCTGCAGCAAGGTCAGCACCTCGACGAGCCGGGCATCCGCCGCAGCATCGAGATGATGCGCGACAACGAACGCCCCAGCCGGGTACTCACCGACGAGATCATGCGCGGCGCCAAGGGCAAGCCGATCCGCCCCAAGACCGCCGGCCAGAAGCGCTACGTCGACGCCATCCGCAGCAACGTCATCACCTTCGGGCTCGGCCCGGCGGGCACCGGCAAGAGCTGGTTGGCCGTGGCCATGGCGGTGCACGCGTTGCAGACCAAGCAGGTGCAGCGCATCATCCTCACCCGTCCGGCAGTGGAAGCCGGCGAGCGGCTCGGCTTCCTGCCCGGCGACCTGATGGCCAAGATCGATCCCTACCTGCGGCCGCTGTACGACGCGCTGTACGACATGGTGGAACCGGAAGGCGCGCAGAAGCTGCTCGAGCGGCAAGCGGTGGAAGTGGCGCCGCTCGCGTTCATGCGCGGCCGCACGCTCAACAACAGCTTCATCATCCTCGACGAGGCGCAGAACGCCACGCCCGAGCAGATGAAGATGTTCCTCACCCGCATCGGTTTCGGTTCGCAGGTGGTGGTCACCGGCGACACCACGCAGGTCGACGTGCCCGATGGTCGCAGCGCGCTGGTCGGTCTCGAGCGCACGCTCACGGGGATCGAAGGCCTTGCGTTCGTGCACCTGAAGGCGGGCGACGTGGTCAGGCACCGCATCGTCGCCGACATCGTCGCCGCCTACGAGCGCGCCGGCGATGCCAAAGCTGCTGCGCAGAGCACCAGCCGTGGGTGACATGTCGCGCCCTCGACTAGGGGTGCCGCCGAAGGTCGGCGGCGACGGCGAGCCGGAAGTGTTCTGCGCCGACGAGCAGCGCGACGTACCCGTCGACCTCGAGCGGTGGCAGCGTCTGGCCACCGAGGTGCTCCGTTCGGAGGGCGTGCGCGGGCTGTGCGAGCTGTCGCTGCTGTTCGTCACCGAGCGGGAGATGACCGAGCTCAACGAGTTGCACATGGGCAAGCCCGGTCCCACCGACGTGCTCTCGTTTCCCATCGACGCGATGGAGGCCGAGGTGGTGCTGCACGGGCAGCCGATCAGCCGCGGCCCCGATCGCTCGCCGCCCGACCCCGGCGACATGCCGTTGCTGCTGGGCGACGTGGTGCTGTGCCCCGCGGTCGCGCAGCGGCAGGCACCCGAACACGCAGGGACGCTCGACGACGAGCTCGCCCTGCTCATCGTCCACGGAGTGCTCCACGTGTTGGGGTACGACCACGGCGAGCCGGCCGAGCGCGATGCGATGCGCGCTCGCGAGCTGGCACTACTGCAGGAACACCACTGGGGTGGACCTGCGCCGGAAGCGTTCCGGCAGGAGCACACTGAATGATCGCGTCCGAGTTCACCAACGTCGACCTGTTGATGCTGATCACCATCTTGCTGCTGCTGGTGGTGCTGATCTTCACCTCGGTCGCCGAGATGGGTCTGTCGCGCATGAGCAAGCCGCGGGCCAGCTCGCTCGCCGACAAGGGGCACAAGTCCGGCAAGGCGTTGAAGCGCCTGGTCGACGAGCCCGAGCGGTGGGTGAACCCGCTGCTGCTCACCGTCAACGTGTGCCAGACCGTGCAGGCCACGCTCACCGGTATTCTCGCTGCTCGGCTGTTCGGCACCTGGGGTGTGGTCGCCGGTGTGCTGCTCAACGTGGTCGTGTTCTTCGTGCTCGCGGAAGCGGTGCCGAAGACCTACGCCGTCATCCATCCGCAGCGCGCGGCGATGCTGTCGGCACGCCCGGTCTCCGCGCTGGTCGCGTTCCCGCCGCTGCGCTGGATCTCCACCTCGCTGATCAAGCTCACCAACGTCATCGTGCCCGGCAAGGGCCTCGAGTCGGGGCCGTTCGTGTCCGAGTCGGAACTGCTCGGCATCGTCGAGGTGGCCGCCGAGGACGGCGTGGTAGAGCACGACGAGCGAGAGCTGATCGAGAGCATCATCGAGTTCGGCGACACGGTGGCGCGCGAGATCATGGTGCCGCAGCCCGACATCGTCATCATCGAGCACACGGCCACCATCACCGCGGCACTCGACATCGCACTGGAACACGGCTACAGCCGCCTGCCGGTGGTCAACAGCGACGACGACGACGTGCTCGGCCTCGCCTACACGAAGGATCTCGTCCGGGCAGAGCGCGATGGCGGCGGCGCTCGCGGTGTCGTCGAGCTCGTGCGCCCCGCGCACTTCGTGCCCGAGAACAAGCCCGTCAGCCGGCTGATGCGCGAGATGCAGGCGCAGAAGTTCCACCTCGCGCTGGTGGCCGACGAGTACGGCGCGCTGGCCGGGCTGATCACGCTCGAGGACTGCCTGGAAGAGCTGGTCGGCGAGATCGTCGACGAGGACGACGACGAGGACGCCGAGGTGCAGCGGCTGTCCGACGGCGACTACCTCGTCGACGGCGGCATGTCCATCGGCGACCTCAACGACCTGCTCGGCCTCGACATCCCCGACGACGACTGGGACACGGTCGGCGGCTTCCTGTTCGGCACGCTGGAGCACGTGCCCGACCAGGACGAATCCATCGTGCACGGCGGCTGGCGCTTCGCCGCGGCCGAGGTCGACGGCCGGCGCATCCGCCGGGTGAAGGTCACCGTCGAACCCGATTCGCCGCCGAAGGCCGACGACGACTGAGGCTGAGCGGCGGCGCCGAGCGCCGTGGTCACAGCAGGTCGTCGAACGGGTCGCGGTCGAGTGACAGCGGCGTGTCGTCGATCGTCACGCCACCGAGCGGCGTCATGTCCTTCTCGCCGGCGGAGAGGATCGCCGACTCGATGCCTGCCTCGCGCATGCCCCGGGCGACGACGATCGCAGCGATGCCGAGCACGCCGGCCGCGACGAAGTACGGCGCCCGCAATCCCCACACGTTGGCGACCACGCTGCCGGCGACCGCGCCGACGGGCGTGGCGCCGGTGCTCACCCAGCGGTAGATGCCGTTCACCCGGCCGAACAGGTGGTCGGGCACGATGCGTTGCCGCAGCGACACGGCGACGATGCTCCAGATGGTCAGCATCATCGCGTGCAGCGTGGTCATCGCGATCACCCAGCCGGCCACCGGGATCGCACCGATGGCCAGCGTGGAGGCCACCATCGCGAGGCTCGCGGTGGTCATCGCCGCGCTGCGGCCGACCGACTCGATGATGCGCCCGCCGAAGGCGCCCGCGAGCAGGCTGCCGACGCCGATCACCGCCACCAGCGGTCCGAAGGCCCGCTCCGAGAACCCGAGTCGGTCGGTGAGCAGCAGCACGAACGTCGCCTGCGTGGCGGCGAGCGCGAAGTTCACGAATCCGGCGCCGAGCGCGAGGTTGCGCAGCGCTCGGTTCCCGCGGAGCCACTGGAACCCGACGCGCATCTGGCTCCGCATCGTGGACGGCCCGTCGGCCGAGTCGCCGGTTGGTGCACCGGTGGGGCGGAACGAGCCGCGCAACGAGGCGGCGAGCAGCGCGGCGACCACGAAGCTGGCGGCGTCGAGCCCGAACGGCAGCCAGACCACGACGCCGAACAGCAGGCTGCCCAGCGGCATGCCGAGGAACGTGTTGCTCGCCACTTCGGTGGCGAAGAAGTAGCCGTTGGCCCGGTCGAGTTGCGCGTCGGGCACCACGGCGGGCAGCAGCGTCTGCGAGCTGTTGTCGAAGAACACCTCGCCCACGCCGAGCCCGAACGCGAGCACCCACAGCATCCAGATCTGCACGTCGCCGAACGCCGCGATCAGGGCCAGCCCGCCGACGAGCGCGCCGCGGAACAGATCGGCGCTGACCATCACCTTGCGCCGGTCGACCCGGTCGATGAGCACCCCGACCGGCAATGCGAACAGCAGCCACGGGATGCTGAAGAAGGCCGTGATGAGGCCGACCGAGATCGGGCTGTCGGTGAGCCGCGACGCGAGCAGCGGCAACGCGATGACGAACACGCCGTCGCCGAGGTTGGAGATGCCGGCCGCGGCCCACAGTCGCCAGTACGCGCCGGGCAGTCGTTCGCCGGGTGCGCGGGTCACGAGTGGTTCACTCGGCCGACGCGGCGAGCCGTTGGAACGCGGAGGGCAGATCCGGGTAGCGCTTCGTGGACGCGCCGCCATCGACCCGGAACATCGAGCCGCTGACGAACGCGCTGTCGTCACTGGCGAGGAACGCGGCCATCGAGGCCACGTCGGCGGGCTGTGCGAAGCGGCCGAGCGTGGTGTTCTCGACGAACTCGTCGACCACACCGGGCACCACCCAGAACGCGCTGGTGGCGCTGGTCTCCACCAGTCCGGGAGCGATGGAGTTCACGCGGATGCCGCGGGCTCCGAGCTCCATGGCAGCGACCTGGGTGAGCATGATCACGCCCGCCTTGGCGGTGCAGTAGGCGCTCATGCCTGCCGAGGGTTGGGTGCCGTTCAACGATGCGATCGTGATGATGCTGCCGCCGTCGACCATCGCCCGCGCCGAGTGCTGCACGGTGAGGAACACACCGGTGAGGCACAGGTCGAGGATGGCGCGCCACTCGTCGAGCGAGTGGTCGAGGATCGACGAGTAGGTGCCGCGACCGGCGTTCGCGACCGCGATGTGCAGCCCACCGCGCCGGGTGGCCTCATCGGCGACTGCGGCAAGAGACTCGGTCGAGGTGACGTCGCAGTGCAGGGGCACGACTCGCTCGCCGAGCGAGCGGTGCAGCAGTTCCACGCCGGCGAGGTCGATGTCGGCGGCGATGACGGTGGCACCGTCGGCGAGGAACCGCTCGGTGATGCTGCGTCCGATGCCGGAGGCGGCTCCCGTGACCAGCGCCAGCCGACCGTCCAATGGGCCTTCCCGCAGAGTGTCCATGCGCCGCACCCTAGTGCTCGCCGCCG
>CAZWCU010000011.1:0-11212 GCA_964632715.1 uncultured Bifidobacterium sp.
GGCGGCGGGTGACCTCGCGCAACGCCTCCTGCCTGCGCCCCGGCGACCCCACGGGGCCCATCCTCTACGAGGTCGACCGCATCCGCGACGGCAAGAGCTTCACCACTCGCCGCGTGGTCGCCATTCAGCACGGCAAGGCCATCTTCAACCTGCAGGCCAGCTTCCACGTCGCCGAATCCGGGCCCGACTACCAGAGCCCGATGCCGCTCGACGTGCCGCCGGCAGAGTCGCTGCCCGACTTCAAGACACGCATGGAGCCGTACAAGGCCCGCATGGGTGAGTGGTACGACCGGCCTCGCCCGATCGACCTGCGCCACATCGACGGCGACCCGTTCAGCCGGCGCGGCAAGCCCGCCGACGGACAGCGGGTGTGGATGCGCGCCGACGGTGCACTGCCCGACGATCCGACGCTCCACGCGTGCATCGTCACCTACGCGAGCGACATGACATTGCTCGACACGACTGTGCTCCCGTTCGGGATGTCGTGGGAAACTCCCGGCATGCAGATGGCCAGCCTCGACCACGCGATGTGGTTCCACCGACCGTTCCGCGCCGACGAGTGGCTGCTCTACGATCAGCGGCCCATCTCCACCGGCGGCGCACGCGGCCTGGCCGGTGGCAACATCTTCACCGCCGATGGCACGCTGGCCATCAGCGTCGTGCAGGAGGGCCTCGTCCGGGTGGCACAGCAGTGAGCCGTCGCCTCGCCGGGGCGATCGTGGGCGGCGCACTCCTGCTCGCGGCGTGCTCCGACGACACCGCCGATCCGGCCGCGTCCAGCTCCGACGTCACGTTCACCACCACCGCGCCGCCAGCCACCACCGTCGCGCCCACCGACACCGACGGCACGGACGCCACCGAGCCGACCACCCAGAGCACCGACGCCACGGCACCGTCGACGCCCACCACCCCGCTCACTGCCGACTTGGTCACGTTCACCCCGTTCGTCGATCTGTGGCAACCCGTCGACATGGCGTGGCGTGCCGGCGATGCCGCGCTGTACTTCGTGGAGCAGAAGGGCCGCATCGTGCCCGTCATCGACGGTGTCGCAGGTGCGCCGTCGCTCGACGTGAGCAGCACCATCGCCACCGGCCCCGAGCAGGGCCTGCTCGGCCTCGCGTTCCACCCCCCCGAGCCACTGGCATACGTGAACTACACGCGCGCCGACGGCGACACGGTCATCGCCGAATACGCGGTCGGCGCCGACGGCGTGTTCGACGTGGACAGCGCACGCGAGGTGCTCGTCATCGGCCAGCCGCAGGACAACCACAACGGTGGCGACCTGACGTTCGGACCGGATGGCTTCCTCTACATCGGGATGGGCGACGGCGGCGCAGCCGACGACCCCGAGCGAGGCGCGCTCAACGTCGGCCACCTGCTCGGCAAGATGCTGCGCATCGACCCGCTCGCCGACGGCGACCAGCCGTACACCGTGCCTGCCGACAACCCGTTCGTCGGCGTCGACGGCGCTCGACCGGAGATCTGGTCGGTGGGCCTGCGCAACCCGTGGCGGTTCAACTTCGACCGAGCGACGGGCGACCTGTGGATCGCCGACGTCGGCCAGAACCAGCGGGAGGAGATCAACGTCGTCACCGCCGAACAGGGCGCCGGCCGCGGCATCAACTTCGGCTGGAGCGCCTGGGAAGGCACGCACCGGTTCAACGAGGACCAGGCCGCCGACGGAGTCACCATGCCCGTCTTCGAGTACGAGCACGGCGACGCCGGCTGTTCGGTGAGCGGTGGCGACGTGTATCGCGGCGCCGCGGTACCGTCGCTCGTCGGCTGGTACCTGTTCAGCGACTACTGCAGCGGCATCATCACCGCGCTGCAGACCGCCGACGGGGTGCTCACCGGCGAGCTGCGCCTCGGTCAGCTGGAGAACGTGAGCGCGCTGTGCATCGGTCCCGACGGCGAGCTCTACGTGTTGTCGCTCCGCGGCTCGGTGCACCGCATCGACGCCGCATGATCGCGTCGGCGAGAGCGCACCGGTCGCGCACGTGTGCTGCCGGCGCCGTGGCGGTCGCGCTCCTCGGCGCGGCGTGCGGTGAGCAACGGGCGGACTCCGCCACCACCGCGGCGTCGTTCACCAGCGCGCAGGCGACGTTGGTCGTGGTCGTCAGCGGCGTCGACCGGCCCGTGGAGATCGCCTGGCATCGCAACCCCGACGTCGCCTACCTGGCGACGCAGGGCGGACTCGTGCGGCCCGTCACCGGCGCAGAGGTCGGTGCACCCGTGCTCGACCTCAGCGCCGCCATCGCCACCGACACCGTGGAGCAGGGTCTGCTCGGGCTGGCGTTCCACCCCACCGACGACTTCGTGTACGTCGACTACACGCGCACCGATGGCGACACCGTGATCGCCGAGTACCCGGTGCTCGCCGACGGCACCTTCGACACCGATGCGGCGCGCACGGTGATGGTGATCGACCAACCGTCGCCGAGCCACAACGGCGGCAACCTCACCTTCGGTCCCGACGGCCACCTGTTCATCGGGATGGGCGACGGCGGTCCCGACGACGACCCCGAACGGCGCTCGCTCGATCCCACCGATCCGCTCGGCAAGATCCTGCGGATCGACCCACGTCCGAGTGGCGATCAGCCGTACGGCATCCCCGCCGACAACCCGTACGTCGGCGTCGACGGCGCGGTCGAGGAGATCTGGGCGGTCGGTGTGCGCAACCCGTGGCGGTTCTCGTTCGACCCTGCGACCGGCGACCTGTGGGTGGGCGATGTCGGTCAGAACGAGTGGGAGGAGGTCACGGTCGCACGCTCCGACGACTCGGGCTCGCCGGGCGGGCGCGGCGCCAGCTTCGGCTGGAGCGCACTCGAAGGAAGCCACCCGTTCAACGCCGATGTGCAAGCGCCCGACGCGCTGCTGCCGGTGTACGAGTACCCCCACGGCGACGACGGGTGCGCGGTCGCGGGCGGCGAGGTGTACCACGGCAGCGCCATTCCGTCGATGGTCGGCTGGTACGTGTTCGGCGACTGGTGCAGCGGCAAGGTGTGGGCCATGCCTGCCGACCTCGCGGCCGGCAGCACCGTGGATGTCGGGCAGGTGCAGCTGATCGGCCGACCGGGCACGGTGGCAGCCGTGCGCGCCGGACCGGACGGCGAGCTGTACGTGGTGGGCTTCACCACCGGCACCGTGCACCGCGTGGTCGCGGCCTGAGTCACGACACGCGCTGGAACTCGACGGTGCGACGATCCACGTCGACCGCCACCAACTTCACCCGCAGCTCGTCACCCGGCCGCACTCCGTGCGCCTTCACCTTCGACAGCACCGCGACCTCGCGCAACGCGATGCGGGTGATGTCGGGGTCGTCGTCGGTGACCACCGCCGTGAACGACTCGCCCTCGCGACCGTGCAGGATGACCGCTTCTGCCAGGTCGACGACCGCGCGATCGATGGTGCTGCTCACGGAGTCGGCCTTGTCCATCGTCGCCGGCAGGCGCGTGAACGCTTCCGTGGCGTGGTCGGGCACCGGCGAGCCATTGGCGATGGCGAGCGTCGCCTCCACCACGTAGCGATCCGCCAGGCGCCGCAGTGGCGCGGTGGCGTGCGCGTAGGTGGCCGCCATCGCCGCATGCCACGGCGTCACGCCCTCCTGGTACGGCAGGTAGTCGGCGCCGCCGCCGGCGCGGCGGACCGCCAGCATGAAGGCGCCCTGCCGTGGGTCGGTGGCGTCGAGCGTGCGCACGTACTGCTCGAGCGGCTGGTCGTCGGGCCACTGCAGCCCGAACGCACGGGCGGTGTGACGGAGTCGTGCGACCGCTCGCTCGTCGGGCTCGGCCATCACACGGAACAGTCCTGTGCGCGCCTGCAGCATCGCGTGTGCGACCGCGATGTTGGCTGCGAGCGACATGGCGGCGTTGCGTTCCTCCGAGGGCAACCGCGGTCGGAAGAGCAGTTGGTAGCCGCCGTCGGCGCGCTCGACCAGCTGCTCCGGAGGATCGACGCGGCCGGCACCACGCGCCACTTCGGCTGCCTGCACGCGGCGGGAGAGCTCGTCGAACTCCGCCGGCAGGTCGGCGGGCGTGACCGAGTCGTAGGCGAGCTTGGCGCGACTCTGGATGACCGCGCGCTCGGCACCGTCGAGCGTCGCCGCGCCGTCGGTCGCCACGCGCACGTGGAACACGACGGCCGGGCGCGGCCCGTCGGGCAGCAGGCTGGCTGCTCCCTCGGCCAGCGCCGGCGGGTAGAGCGCCGCCTTGCCATCGGGCAGGTACAGCGTGACGCCGCGTCTCCATGCCTCGAGGTCGAGGGCGTCGCCGGGTTGCACGAACCAGCCCACGTCGGCGATGGCGTAGTGCAGGATCAGGTCGTCGCCGCTGCGGACGATCGTGAACGCCTGGTCGAGGTCGGTGCTGCCGGCTGGGTCGAGCGTCACGAACGGCCAGTCGGTGCGGTCGACGTGCGCGGTCGGTTCGCGCTGCGCCGCCTCATCGGCCGCGGCCAGCACCGCCGGCGGAAACGCCTCGGGCACCTTGTACTGCCTGCGGATGGCGGCAAGTCCCGCGTCGAGCGCGTGTGTGTGGTCGATCAGGCTCCGCATCCCGTCGAACCTACCCCCACCACCATCCGAGTGCGTGGCGACCATCCGAGTGCCAGCCGACCATCCGAGTGCCAGCCGACCATCCGAGTGGCACGTGCACCCCCGTCGGGCCGCTGGCACTCGGATGGCGCGGCTGTCACCCCGACGACGGGCTCAACGGTCATCGACGCGGGTCACCTCTGTCGGACGCGCTCGACGCGTCCGAAAGAGGTGACCCAACGGAGTAGCGGGGCCCGACGCCGTATCGGTAGTGAGACCTCTCGACAGGCAGGTCCCCGGAGCGAACCGCCACGGTGCGGACGGCACGCACGCTCCGCATCGTCGTCAGCACTCACCCGGCGGGTGCTCGTCGAGGAGATGCGGATACACCGGCGCGTCGAGTCCGGGCGACTCGGGCGAGCAGCCAACGGTGGCCACGGCCACCAGTGCGACACCAGCAAGGCGGTATCGCGTCATCGCTGCTAGCGGCGGGCGCCCATGAACATGCCCTTGAGCGCGTCGTAGTGCTCGATGCAGTGACCGGCACCCATCACGACGGCTTCGAGCGGCATGTTGCTCATGCGCACCGGCACCTGCGTCTCCTTCTCGATGCGCTGGGCCAGGCCGCGCAGCAGGCCGCCGCCGCCGACCAGGTACATGCCGCGCACCAGGAAGTCCTGCGCCAGCTCGGGCGGCGCCTTGGCCAGGAAACGCACCACCGAGGCGATGATGCTGCTGACGACGTCGTCGATGGCGAAGCGGATCTCCTCCGGCGTGAGCACCACGGTCTTGGGCAGGCCGCTCATCAGGTCGCGTCCACGCACTTCCGCCTGGCTCTCGTCGTCAGTGACGGCAGCCGAACCGATCGCCACCTTCACCTCCTCCGCCGTGCGCTCGCCGATCGCGATGCCGTGCTCGCGTCGCACGTAGGCCTGGATGCTGGCGTCGATGTCGAAGCTGCCGACGCGCACGGCTTCCAGCGCGACGATGCCGCCGAGGCTGATGACCGCGGTCTCGCTGGTGCCGCCACCGATGTCGATGACCATGTTGCCGACCGGCTCGTCGATGGGCAGGTCGGCGCCGATGGCCGCGGCCATCGGCTGCTCGATGAGCTGCGCATCGGCTGCGCCGGCACGACGCGCCGCGTCGGTGACCGCACGACGCTCGACCTCGGTGATGGCCGACGGCACGCAGATGACGACCTTCGGGCGGGTGAAGCGGCTGACACCCACGCGCTGCAGCAGCAGGCGGATCATCCGCTCGGTGATCTCGAAGTCGGTGATGGCCCCGCCGCGCAGCGGGCGCACCGCGACGATGTAGCCGGGAGTACGGCCGATCATCTGCCACGCCTCACGGCCGGTGGCGAGCACCTCGCCGGTCTGTCGGTTGAGCGCGATGACGGAGGGCTCGTTGAGCACGATGCCCTTGCCCTTCATGTACACCAGCGTGTTGGCAGTGCCGAGATCGATCGCGAGGTCGCGTGCCATGTGTGTTACTTCGACCCGTCGGGATGGTCGTTCTGCGGGGGACGCACACGATCCATCACTTCGCGGCGAGCTTCGGGTGACAGTGCGTCGATGTGCTTGCGAAAGCTGACCACGCCCGGCTCGTGGCGGGGGCCGGCCTTGATCATGCGCACGCCGATGAACAGGATGGCGAGGAATGCGAGCCCGATGAGCACGACGGCGATCATCGCTGCCCACCTCCGGCGGCCGCCGGGACGGAGGGCACGGACGACGGCTCGACCAGCGGCTGTGCCTTGGTGCCCCAGTCGGACCCGTCGGCCCACACTTCGTGCTTCCAGATGGGCGCACTGGCCTTCAACGCATCGATGGCGAACCGGGCGGCCTCGAACGCATCGGGGCGGTGCGGCGAGCTGACGGCGGCGAGCACCGAGCTCTCCATCAGTTCGAGCCGGCCGGTGCGGTGCAGCAGTGCCACGCGCCCGGTGTGCGGCCATCGCTGCCGCAGCTCGGCCTCGATGGCGCGGAAGGCGGGAACGACCTGCGAGTCGTAGGCCTCGTACGTGAGATGGCTGACGCCGGTGCGAAGGTTTCCCGCCTCGTCGACCGCGTGGTCGCGCACGGTGCCACTGAACAGGACCACCGCACCACACTGCGGTTGGAGGCACCATTCGTACACTGCGCCCACGGGCAACACCTGGTCGGTGAGGCCCAACCACGAGTTGCCGGATACGGGAGTTTGCACAACTGGGCATGGTAGCCGTGATCGCGGTCCCCGCCACCGAGTGCGAGCGCCCGTCGACCGCCGCGCGATGCCACACGTGCCGCGCAGGTCACTAACCTGACCGACTCGTGAGCCGGAGTGAGTGGAACGACGACGAGTCCTATGAGGCTGCACCGTTGCCCGCCCACGAACGCGTGTGGCGTCACCCCAGTGAGATGGGCGAGCAGGCGTGGATGATGTCGGAGCCGCCGCTGGCCATCGGACGTGGCCTCACGGTGGCCACCGGCACCATCGGATGCGTGCTCGCGTTGGCCGTCCTGTGGACCATGCTGCCCACCCAGGCAGGTCGCGACGCCGAGTCGGCCGTGCGCTCCACGCTGGCCACTCGCACCGACAGCGGGTTGACCACGGAACGCACCGAGCCCAGTGCCACTGACGGCTCGCTGGGCAGCACCGCCATCAGTGCGGTCGCCTCCGAGTCCACCGGTAGCTCGCTCAGCGCGGTTCCCACCACCGCCGGCCAGACCCAGAACACCGCCGCCGCCACCACGACACCTGCCCGGCCGCTGCACACGTATCAGGTGCAGCAGGGCAGCACGGTCACCGAGGTCGCCGTCGCCGTCGCCGTGAACGGCGGCACGCTCGTCGTCACCACCGCCCAGGCCGTGTCGGCCGACCTCACCGTCGAGCTGATGCTGCCCGACGGCAACCTGGCCACTGCTCGCGTGCTGTTCGTCGACGATCGCAGCGGCCTCGCGGTGCTGGCACCCGAGACCGCGAGCGGCGCGATGGCGTTCGCCGTGGCCAGCGAGATCGTGGCGGGCGACGAGCTCACGTTCTTCGGCGACGAGCCGACCACGGTCGTCGTCACCGACGACCTCACCATCCCGTCCGCGTGGGCCGACGACAGCTCCATCATCGAAGGCACACCGGTCGTCAACCAGCGCGGCGAACTGGTGGCGCTCTGCTCGCACGACCAGGACGGCGCCGGTCGCCTGGTACAGCTGAGCAACCTCGACCAACTGCAGCAGGCCATCGGCGGTTATCCCGGTTCGGCCAAGGTGTGGCTCGGCGTCGTGCTCAACGACGATCCCGCCGGCCAGCTCAGCATCGGTGGGGTCGACCCCGCCGGACCGGCCGCGCTGGCCGGCCTCACCAGCGGCGACGTCATCGTCTCGGTCGACGGTGTGCCGGTGGCCAACGGCCAGGCGCTCACCGATGCCCTCACGTCGCACGTGCCCGGCGACGTCGTGCAGCTCACCATCATCCGCGCCGACGCCACCGAGACGGTGGTGTCGGTGACGCTCGCCGCGCCGAAGACCACGCTGTAGCGGCGCCTCAGCGGGCGCAGCTCGCGGCGAGTGCTGCGACCAGCCGCGGGTCGGTGCCCACGTCGGCCGCGATCACCCGATGCCCATCGGCGTCGGGGTGCATGTAGTCGGCCCCTGCCGGCGCAGAGAGTGAGTTGAAGCCGTCGAAGTAGACGGGATTGCCGTACCCGCTCGCGTCGTAGAGGCTCGAGCGGATGCCCGTCGGCACGAAGCCGGCGGCGACCAGTCCCGCGTTCTGTGCAGCGATGCGCGACTGGAGATCGACGCCGATGAAGAAGATGTGCTGATCGTTCGACCAGCGACCGACGGGCAGTGTGGGCAGGACGATCACCCGAGTGATGCCGGCAGCGTTGAGGGAGTTGACGACGGAGCGGATGCCGTCGATCGAGCGTTGCACGACGACGGCGTCGGACACGGTGGTGTCCTGCAGGTCGACCAAGCTCGGATGGATGACCACGATCGCGCCACTGCGCGAGGCGGTGGGGATGGACGCGATGACCGTGTGGACATGGGTGACGAGCCGGAAGGCTGGCCGCTCACCGAGCGGGTCCCACGGGTTCTGGCGCACGACGGTGGAGCCCGGCACTGCGCTGTTGACGACGCGGAGCCCGTCGAGCATCGGCGACGCGTTGAGCCCGTCTTGCATCTGGCGCGGCCAGGTGCTCGCCGGATCGCGCACGCCGACGTCGGAGTCGATCGAGTTGCCCATCACGTGCATGCGAACCGCGCTGCAGTCGAGCTCGACCGGCGGGTGCACCCGGACCGCCGCGGCGCCGGGGCCGGTGACGGTTGCTGCATCGTCGATGGTGTCGACCGCCGGCCCACCGCTGGCAGGGCTGACGCCGGCGGCGAGACCGGCCAGGGCCACCGCGAACGCGACCATCACTCGCGAGGATCGATGCGAGCGCATTGCCTCAGAGGCGGCGACGGGCTCGTGCGCTGCGAACGAGACGCACCACGACCGCCGCCACCAGCGCGATGATCACACCGAGGCCACCGAGCGCGATCTCCTGGCGACGCTTCGGCGACACCATCGTCCACCACTTCGCTTCCGTGCCCTCCACGTATGCCTGCTCGTTGGTGACCGTGGGCCGCCAGCCCACCGCCTTCAACCGGTCGTTGGCGACGAGCCACGGCGACCGGGTGTAGCTGCGCAGCCCGGGCGGGATGGGACCGCGCTGGAAGCGCCAGCGCAGATTGGTGACGACCTCGTTGAGCCGATCGGGCAGCTTCACCCGCGGCACGGCACCGGCGAGCGCGCGGACGCGTTCGCCTTCCACCCATCCGTCCGGAGCCACGTTGTACACGCCGTCGAGTCGTTGCTCGACCGCCAGCAGCACTGCGGTGGCGAGGTCGTCGAGGTGCAGGAACTGCGCGGGCGGGTCGGCCTCGCCGACCCGTTGGCCCATGCCCGCGGCCAGCGCGCTGGCCAGCCGACTGGTGCCGTCGGCCGCCATCGCCACCGCGGGCCGGAGCACCGTGACGGTGCGGCCGGGCACGGCCAGCCGCCACTCGTCGACGAGCTGCTCGGCGGCACCGAGCTGGCGGGCGAACGGGAACTCCACGTCGGGACGGAGCAGCGCGTCTTCCGTGAGCGGCACCGGGTTGTTGGCCCACGCGCCGTAGACCATCGCCGACGAGACCAGCACCACGTGCGTGACCTGCGGATGATCGTGCAGCGCGCCCGCCAGGCCGGCCAGCGCGCTCTCGCGTCGAACGGCGCGAGCGTCGGCATCGGTGGCCGCGAGCCACACCAGCACGTCGCAGTCGTGCGGTTCGACCGCTGCGGCGACGCTGCTCGCTGCCAGGAGGCGCAGCACTCGCGCGCCGAGGCCGCCCGTGCCGTCGCTCACCCACACCGGGGTGGCGGTTGCGGTGGCCGCCACGTTCATCACCGTCGACGCTATCGGTTCGGGGATGCCCGTTCGGTGCTGCCGGTTCGGCAGCCGCGACCAGGCCGTAGGCTGCCGACATGGATGACGACTCCAGTGCGCCCGGCGCCGGCGACAACCCGTTCGCCAACCTTCCCATGTTCGGCGATCTGGCAAAGGCGCTGTCGGGGCAGGGTCCGCTGAACTGGGATGCCGCTCGACAGTTCGCCGGCCTCGCCAGCAACAGCGGCGCGAGCGAACCCAACGTCGACCCGGCGGTGCGCATCGCACTGGCCGATCTGGCGCGCATCATCGAGATGCATGTGCGCGACCTCACCGCCATCGACGCCTCGTTCCCGGAGATCACGCCCGTCACCCGCGGCGTGTGGGCACAGCGCACGCTCGAGGCCTACCGCCCGCTCTTCACCGAGCTCGCCACCTCACTGGGCCGCAAGCCGGAGGGCGGCGAGGTGGAGGCGATGGCCGACACGGACCCGATGATGGCGATGATGGCCAACCTCAGCCAGATGATGGCGCCGGCGATGATGGGCATGGCCGTCGGATCGATGGTGGGCCGCATGGCCGGCCGCACGTTCGGTCAGTACGACCTTCCCATCCCGCGCAGCGACCATGCGCTGCTCGTCGTGCCGGCCACCATCGACCAGTTCGCCGCCGAGTGGAGCCTGCCGGTCGACGAGATGCGCTTGTGGGTGCTCGCGCAGGAGATGATCGGCCACACGCTGTTCAGCATCCCGGCGTTGCGCGATCAGTTCACCGCGCTGGTGCGCCAGCACGTCGGGGCGTTCCGGCCGGATCCGTCTGCGGTCGCCGACAAGCTCTCGTCGCTCGAGATCGATGATGCCGGCGACCCGATGGCCGCGATGCAGCGACTGCTCTCGGACCCGGCACTGCTCCTCGGCGCCGTGCAGTCGCCGCAGCAGGCTGCGATGGCGCCGCAGCTCGACGCCGCGGTCGCCGCAGTGGTCGGCATCGTCGACTACCTGGTCGACGCCGTGGCCGCTCGCGTCATCGGCGGCGACGCGCTGCGCATCGCCGAGGCCGTGCGCCGCCGCCGCCTGGAGACGTCGCCCGACGACATGTTCGTGGAGCGGCTGCTGGGGTTGCAGCTCACGCAGGAGCAGGTGCAGCGCGGCAAGGTGTTCACGGCCGGCGTGGCAGATCGTGTGGGCGAGACCGGGTTGATCGAGCTGTTGAGCCACCCACAACCACTGCCCACGCCGGCCGAGATCGACGCTCCAGGTCTCTGGATCGCGCGCCTCGAGCTGTAGTCG
>CAZWCU010000011.1:11312-17697 GCA_964632715.1 uncultured Bifidobacterium sp.
CGCACGATGTACGCGTTCGCATCGACCGCCCACACCGGTACGCCTGGGGGCAGCACGTGCAGCACCGACTCGGCCTGCGCGGCCGCCTCGTCGGTACCGAAGCCACAGGGCGCGACCACGATCACGTCGGGCGCCGCAGCCGCGACGGTGGCCCAGTCGGTGGCATACGAACGGGCCCCCGGTGCGCACAGCACGGACTCGCCACCCGCCGCCGCAACGACGTCGGGTACCCAGTGCCCGGCCAGGAACGGAGGGTCGACCCACTCGAGCACGAACACGCGCGGTGGCGCAGCAGCGGCCACGCGCTCGGCAACCGAGGCGAGGCGTTCGCGCAGCGACGCGACCAGGGCGAGGCCGCGCTCGCGCACGCCGCATGCAGTCGCGACGTCGATGATGCTGTCGAAGACCTGGTCGAGGGTGAGCGGGTCCATCGACACCACGGTGGCCGAGCATCCGATGCGAGCCATTGCTTCGTCGACCTGTCCGCTCGGCACGGCGCACACGCGGCACAGGTCCTGAGTGAGGATGACATCAGGGTCGGCCTCGCGGAGCAGGTCGGTGTGCAGCTCGTACAGGTTGCCCGCTTCCTCGAGCGTGGCGTGCACTGCTCGGTCGATGTCGCCGGGCGCCATCGCCGACGTGGCCATTCCGCCGACGACGATCGCTGCGTCGGTGCGGGCCTGGACGGGGAAGTCGCACTCGAAGGTGACGCCGACGAGCTGGTCGCCGAGCCCCAGGGCGTAGACGATCTCGGTGGCGGACGGCAGCAGTGACGCGATCTTCATCTGTTCACTCTGCCGCATCGCGCCCGCACTACCCTCGCACCGAGGAGGACGACGATGAGTGAGTTCAGCGGAGTGCGGGTGCTCGTCACCGGCGGGGCGTCGGGCATCGGCCTGGCGATCGCCACCGCCGCGCTCGAGCGCGACGCGGCGGTGGCCGTGCTCGACCTCGACCCCTCCGGTGCGCCCGAGCGGGCCCACGGGTTCACCGCCGACGTCACCGACGACCAGTCGGTCTCGACTGCAGTCGCGGCCGCCGCGGCGGCGATGGGTGGCATCGACGTGGTGATCAACAACGCCGGCATCGGCGCGCAGGGCACGGTGGAGGCGAACTCGCTCGACGAGTGGCGGCGGGTGTTCGACGTCAACGTGTTCGGGATGGTGCGCGTGATGCGATCTGCGCTACCGCACCTGCGCGAGTCATCGTGCGCGGCCGTGGTCAACACGTGCTCCATCGCGGCCACCGCCGGGCTCCCCGAGCGCGCGCTCTACAGCGCCACCAAGGGCGCCGTCCAGTCACTCACGCTCGCGATGGCGGCAGATCATCTCCGTGAAGGCATCCGCGTGAACTGCGTCAACCCGGGCACCACCGACACGCCCTGGATCGGCCGCCTGCTCGACAACGCAACCGACCCCACTGCGGAGCGTGCGGCGTTGGAGGCCCGGCAACCGACCGGCCGCCTGGTCACCGCCGAGGAAGTGGCCGCCGCCGTGCTGTACCTCGCCAGCCCGTCGGCAGGCGCGACCACCGGCACCGCGCTCGCCGTCGACGGCGGCATGGCCGGGCTGCGCCTCCGCCCGCGCTGACCCTGCCAGCGACGTGGTGTTCGCCGCGTCTCGCCCAGCGAGACACAGCGCACACGACGTCCACCGAACCGAGGGGTTCGGGGCGGCGAGCGTCAGCCGGCGTGGAGGAGGGCGATCTTCTGCCAGATCTTGCGCGAGAGACCGACGGTGAGGCTCTCGATCTCGCTCACCGTGTCGAGCACCTGCGGGTCGTGCGACTCCTGCGAGTACAGCGCAGCGATCTTGCCGACGAGGCTGAGCATCTCGCTGCAGTAGTCGAGGTAGCGGCCGAGCTCGGCCGGCGTCATCGTCTGTTCGACGGAGGCCTCGGTGGGTGCCGGCTGCGAGAGCTGACGCTCGGGGTCCTTGGTGAGCTGATGCATGTCGATGACGTGCGCGAGCGAACGCAGCCGATGCAGCTCGCTGACGATGGCGTGGCGGTCGAGTCGCTGGCTGACGGTGAGCAGGAAGAAGGTGGCGATGGCTGCGAACGCGAGGTCGTTGATGGCGCTCTCGATGACCGGCAGCCAATCGAACGACTGGCGACCGTCGGCCGCCCGCACGGCGTCGCGCACCACGATGACGAGCGCGACCGCGGTGCCCACCATGACGGCGAACGCGAGGAGCGTGCACCACGCACGAACGAGCCGACGCAGGGGTGGGCGATGCCCGGCATCGCTGGCGCGCGCAGCCGCGGCCCGCACCGCACCGGCGACCTGGCCCAAGCGACGTTCGGGGAAACGGGCGACGATTCGCGCCTGCAGCGAGGCGGCGGTGTCGCTCACCGACGCGGCGTCGAGGTGGTGGTACGGCGAGTCGGCGGCCATCACGCTGCAACGTAGTTCGCCAGAGCCTGGTTTAGGCTCGGGCATGCGCCGGGGCTGGTCCGTGGCGTGCCGAACGGAGATCGATGGTGGCTGATCGAGTGCTGGTGGTGGAAGACGACGACACCGTGCGCACGCTGCTGCGCATGCTGCTCGAGGACGAAGGAATGACCGTCACCGAGGCGGCCTCGGGCACCCAGGCGCTCGAACGCTTCGACAAGTCGTCGTTCGATCTCGTGCTGCTGGACCTGCGCCTTCCTGGCGTGAGTGGCTTCGACGTGTGCCGCCAGATCCGTCGCCTCAGCGATGTCCCGGTGGTCATGGTCACGGCACAACAGGACAGCCACGACATCGTCGCCGGCCTCGAGCTCGGCGCCGACGACTACGTCACCAAACCGTTCAACGACCGCGAACTGCTCGCCCGGGTTCGAGTGCAGCTCCGTCGCAAGGGCGGGACGACGCAGGGCGATCGCTTCACCGTGGGCACCCTCGAAGTCGCCCCGGAAGAGGGCACCGTCACACGCGCCGGCGTTCCCATCGCACTCACCCGCACCGAGTTCCAGCTGCTGTGCCACTTCGCCCGCCACCCCAACCGCGTGTGGAACCGCGATCAGCTGTTGCGCCAGGTGTGGGGCTACGAGCACACCGGCGACGGTCGCGTGGTCGACACGCACGTCGCGCGGTTGCGCACCAAGATCGAGCACGACCCCGCCAACCCACAGCTCATCCAGACGGTGCGAGGTCTCGGCTACAAGATGCCGCGCGACGCCTCATGAGAGTCGTCATGAGAGGCGTTCGCTGATGAGGGTGCTGCCGCGCGGGCTGCGCGCACGCTCGGCCGGTGGCTTCGCGCTCCTCGCCCTCCTGTTGTCGACGGTGCTCAGTGTGGCCACCTATCAACTCGCTCGCTGGTACCTCCTCGATCAGCGCCAGACGCTGGCGAACCGACAGGCGCAGCTGCACGCGCAGGTGGTCAGCGGCGAGTTGTCCGGCCAGAACGTGCTCACCGACGAGCAGATCCTCGATGCGTTGGCGAGCACCAAGGGCAGAGCCGTCATCGACGTCGACGGCACCTGGTACTCCGCGGTGGTCGACCTCAACGAGTCGCGCATCCCGGCCGAACTGCTCGACGCGACACGTGCCGGCGTCGCGCAACGGCAACGCATCCGGGTGAACCAGGTGCCCTACTTCGTGGTCGGTGTGCCCTTGCCCGAGGTGAGCACGTCGTACTTCGAGTTCGTCCCGGCCACCGAGTACGAGCGAACGCTGCGCACGTTGGCGCTCGTGCTCGCCTCCGTCGCATCGCTCACCACCGCGGTCGGTGCGGCCGCGGGCTGGGCCCTGTCGAGACGCGTGCTGCAACCGCTCACTGCCGTCACCGAGACGGCTCGGGCGATGAGCAGCGGCGATCTGCAGCGACGGCTCGACGTCGGCGACGACCCGGATCTGCTCCCGATGGCGGAGTCGTTCAACACGATGGCCGACTCCCTCGAAGCACGCATCGCTCGTGAGCAACGGTTCACCGCCGACGTCAGTCACGAGCTGCGCACTCCGTTGACTGCGATGGGTTCGGCCGTCTCCCTCGCCCAGCGCTCGTCGACCCCCGATCGCACCGCGTTCGCGATCGACGTGCTCGCCGATCAACTCGAGCACCTGCGGCAGCTGACGCTCGAACTGCTCGAGTTGTCGCGGATCGATGCGAGCGCCCACGACGACGGTCGTGAGCTCGTCGACATCACGGCGCTGGCAGCGCAGTCGCTCACCACGCTCGGCCTCGACCACTCGGTGCTCGCGAACCCAGCGATTCCCGTGCTGCACGAGGTGAACCCGCTGCGGTTCGAGCGCGCGCTGGCGAACCTCCTCGAGAACGCGCAACGCTACGGGGACGGCGCGACGCGTGTGTCGTGCAGTCACGTCGACGGCGCGTTGCGAGTCACCGTCGACGACCGCGGCCCCGGCGTTGCTCCCGAGGAACGCACATCCATCTTCGGTCGCTTCCATCGCGGCGCGGCGTCGCCAGCGCCCGGGCTCCCCAAGGGAACCGGTCTCGGGTTGTCGTTGGTCGACGAATACGTGCGACTGGAGGGCGGACGGGTGTGGGTGGAGGACGGCGGCGACGTGGGCGCGCGCTTCGTCATCGAGGTGCCGAGCAGATCATGAGGTCCTCCGACATCACCTCGCGGCTGCGGAAGTCGTCGGTCGCCGCGCTCGCCGTGCTCGTCGTGTCGTGCGGCTTTCCTGCCGAGGACGGGCCGACGGCGATCGACGACGACACGGCCACCTCCTCGAGCACCGTCGGCACCGGCTCGGTGGTCGCGAGCGAAGAGATCACGGTGTGGTTCGTCCGCGGCGACCAGTTGGTGTCGCGCACGCGCGATGCGGCAGCCCCGGTCACCGCGCAGGCCGCGATCGACGCGCTGGGCGCCGGTGCCACGCCCGCCGAGACGAGCAGCGGTCTGCGATCGGCCATCCCCACTCCGGCGATGCTCGTCACCGCCGAGCTCACCCGCGGCATCGCCACGGTCGACCTCGCTCCCGAGTTCAGCGATGTCGCTCCCGGCGACCAGGTGCTCGCGCTCGGGCAGGTGGTGTTCACGCTCACCGACCTGCCAGGCGTGGGTCGCGTGCGCTTCCAGATCAGCGGCGATCCGGTGGCGGTGCCGCTCCCCGACGGCACGTCCACCGACGACTCGGTGTCGCGCGACGACTTCAGCTCGCTCACCACCGTGCGCTGACTCGGGCGCTCATTGGGCACGCCGACTCGGCACAGAAATCCCAACGGTCCGACACACGATCGCCACACACGTCCGCCACTCTGTGGGGCATGTCGTGGCTGTTCGATCGACTCACGGACCTGGCAGTGTCGGAACATCTCACTATCGTCGTCGACCCCGCCACCGTGGGTGAGGGTGACGACCGCTCCGAGATCACGCAACTGCTCCGCCGCGCCGGTCATCTGATGCACACCTCGGTGTGGGAGGGCGTCCGCAAGCCCGAGCTCACCAGCATCGCCGAGTCGCGCGGTGCACGATTCGTGGCCAGTGGCGACGCTGGCTACTCGGCGCTGTTCACCACGCTCGGCCCACACGATCTCGGCGTCTCCGTCGGCGGCATCGCACCCGGTGCGGCACTGCACGTCGACACCACTCCCGACCTTGCGTCGATCCTCGACGCACTCATCACACTGAGGTCATATGCACAACGTGCCGTCGCGTAGAGCAAGGGTCAACGTCCGCTCGTTGCCGTACGGCACCGTGTGGATCGCCGCCGCCTGGGTGTGCGTGTTCGTCGCCGAGCGCCTGCTCAACTGGAACTGACGCCCAAAGTTGATCCAGTGGGTCGGGTTTGACACACTGCCGGGATGGCTACCCCCGTTCGTTTCTGGCTCGACCCCATCTGTCCCTGGTGCTGGGTCACCTCGTTGTGGATCCGCGAGGTTGCCCCGGCGCGCGACCTCGACCTGCAGTGGGAGCCGATCAGCCTGCTGTTGAAGAACCAGCCGGCGGAGGACAGCAAGTACTACCCACCGGTGAAGTGGAGCTACGGCCTGCTGCGCGTGTTGGAAGCGGTGCGCGCCAGCGACGGCAACGCCGCAGTGGGCGACCTGTACATGGAGTTCGGTCGCCGCATCCACCAGAACGGTGAGCATGGCTGGCCGGTCGCCGATGCACTGGCGGCCATCGGTCTCGATCCCGCCTACAGCGCGGCGTTCGACGACGAGCAGTGGGACGCCGAGGTGCTGCGCCGTCACGACGAGGGCCTCGCGCTGGTCGGCCCCGACGTCGGCACGCCGATCATCTCGCTGCCCGATGCCGACGGCAACGAAGTCGCGCTCTTCGGCCCCGTGATCACCCGGGTGCCGGGGACGGACGACAGCCTCGCGCTCTGGGATGCCACGGCGTTCCTGGCGCGGCTTCCCGAGTTCTACGAGCTGAAGCGTTCGCGCACCAGCGGCCCAGAAGTACGCGCCACCGACACCTGAGTCCGCCCGGG
>CAZWCU010000011.1:17797-28004 GCA_964632715.1 uncultured Bifidobacterium sp.
ACCGACGAGTGACCGCTCGTGTCGCGGCGTGACCTGGTCACACCCAGGTCAGGCCGCGACACGTGCGCATGTGAACGTCAGGCGAGGGCGTTGCGGAGGTCGCGCACGGTGTCGTGCGCAGCCTTCACCGCGAGGTACTGGCGCTGGACGACGCTGCGCAGGCCGTCGGAGATCTCGCGATCCTCGAGTGCCTTCTCGTACTCGGCGACGGCGTGGTCCTCGCCCTGCTCCGCGGCATCGAGCACGCCGTCGGGGCCGGAGCCGTTGAGGGCGTCCTTCACTGCCATCCAGCCACGGTGCAGGGTGCCGGTGACGGTGCCCGACTTGTCGATCTGGTCGCCGTACTGCGCGGCCAGCGACTTGAGCTCGGTGGCGAACTTCTCGCGCTGGGCAGCGAACTCGCGGAAGGTGACGGCCAGCTCGGGGCGATCGGAATCGGCCACTCGTTCGGCGGCCTTGGTGAAACCTTCCTTGCCGTCCTCGAGGGTCTGGATGAGGTCCTTGGTGATCTTCTCGTCGGTTGACATGGTGGTCCTTCGGTGTCGATGTCATGACCTCGTTCGTCACGACGGGGGTGACATCAGACGTACCCGCGGCGGCAGCGACCGAAACCTGCCGCAGCGTCGTCCCTGCGTGCCAGGAGAAAACGCCGCTCGGACTCGTTGGTGGCGAGCGCGATCGCCCGATCGAAGTCGGCGACCGCCAGATCGTGCAGCCCCGACCGGACGAGCAATGCCGCGCGGGTGGCGAAGAACAGGTGGTAGTCCGGCAGATGCACCTGCTCGAGCGCCGCGAGGCCGGCAGCGGCACCGTGCACCTCTGCGATTGCGATCGCGCGGTTCAGGGCCACCACGGGCGACGGCCGGACGACCGTCAGTTGGTCGTACAACTCGACGATCTGCCGCCAATCGGTGTCGACCGCGGACTCCGCATCGGCGTGCACCGCGGCGATCGCAGCCTGGATCTGGTAGCTGCCCGGCGAGTTGCGTCGCAAGCACTCGCGCACGAGTCGGTGGCCTTCGTCGATGAGCGCGCGATCCCACAGCGCTCGGTCCTGATCGGCCAGGCGAACGAGCGAACCGTCGGCGCCCACGCGGGCCGGGCGCCGAGCGTCGGTGAGCAGCATCAGTGCGAGCAGACCCTTCGGCTCCGCCTCATCGGGCATCAGGTCGAGCAGCACCCGCCCGAGCCGGATGGCCTCGCGGGACAGGTCCGGGCGCACCAGATCGTCGCCGGTCGTCGCAGTGTGCCCCTCGTTGAAGATGAGGTAGACCGTGGCGAGCACCGGCCTCAGCCGATCGGGCAGCTCGGCAGCCGACGGAATGCGATACGTCATGTGGTTGTCGCGGATCTTGCGTTTCGCCCGCACCAGGCGCTGCGCCATCGTGCTCTCGGGCACCATGAACGCCCGCGCGATCTCGCCCGTCTCCAAACCGCCGAGCAGGCGCAGCGTGAGCGCCACCTGCGTGTCGGGCGCGAGCGCCGGGTGGCAGCACAGGAAGATCAGGCGCAGTTGGTCGTCGGCCACCACATCGAGGTCGCCGAGGTCGCCGAATTCGTCGGAGGGAGCAGTCATGGCAGGTTCCGGATCGTGCAGCAGATGCGCGTGCCGGTGCCGCTCGGTGCGGGTCGACTCGCGTCGGATTCGGTCGATCGCACGGTTGCGCGCCGTGGTGGTGATCCACGCCCCCGGGTTCGGTGGCACACCATCTCGCGGCCACCGCTCGGCCGCGATGGCGAACGCCTCCGCGACCGCGTCCTCGGCGAGATCCACGTCGCCCAGCACGCGCACCAGGGTGGCGGTGCAGCGGCCGACTTCGCGACGGTAGATCTCGCCGAGGACTCGCCCGTCCATCACGACAACTCCCTCACGACACGACGCTCACGACACGACTCTCACGACACGGCCATCACGCTGCCGTCGGTCAGGCAGGCTCGACCTGGAAGGGGCGCACCTCGACCGGGCCTTCGCAGGCAGCCGATCCCTTGGCGGCCCATGCCAGCGCCGCATCGAGATCGGCGACGTCGATGACCCAGAAGCCGCCGATCTGCTCCTTGGCCTCGGCGAACGGACCGTCGGTCATCGACACCGAGCCCGACGACGCATCGACCACCGTGGCCGACGACGACGGCTGCAGGCCGCCTGCGAAGACCCACGCGCCGGCGGCCTGGACCTCTGCGTTGAACGCGTCGACGGCCGCGAACATGCGCTGCATCTGCTCGGGCTCGGGCTCCGGGTAGTCGCCGACGTGCCACACGGACAACAGGTACTCGCTCATGGTTGTGCTCCTTGTTCTACGTGACCGGCACCGTGCCGGACACCACGACAACGAACGCCGTCGGCCGAATCGACACGATTCGCAGAAGAAATTTCGAGATCTCCGGCGGCCCGGCGACAGTACCCGTCACGCCTGGCGTTCGTACGCCAGCCGGCCCACGTCGGCGACGGCCGCCGCGACCTCGACGCGCGGCACCGGCTGCACCTGCTGGCAGTACACGTACGCGGTGGCGCAGTAGTCGTCGACGCGCTCACACACCGCGAACCACTCACCCCACGGCTTGCCGAGGTGTCGCCATCCGCTGCCGGCGACGATGCCGGCGGCGTCGATCTCGTCCTTGGTCGCCTCGCCACCGGGCGGCAGGATGATCGCGCCGATCTGCTGGATGGTGACCTTCAGCCGCTGCGAGAACACGATCGGGTCGGGCAGGTGCCACCGGTAGAACGACACCAGGTCGGGCATCGGGCGCTGCGCGTCGGGATCGGTCACCAGCAGTTGCACGCCCTGCAGCGGGGTCTGGTGCGCACCCATCCCCCACGCCGTGCCCACGTAGTCCTCGAGACCGGTGCCGCACCACGTGGGCAGCGCCCCGTCGCCGGCGGCCAGGTCGTCGTCGAGGTACATCTTCACCTCGCCCTCCCCGTACCAGGAGAACCAGTTCGGCTCGTGGAACACGCGCACGCCCACGTTGCACCCCAGGAAACGGCCAGGCCCGGTGAACCCGTCGGCGATCACGAAGTCGCGCGCCATCGTGGTGGGGTTCTCGCGGCGGAAGCTCGCGTGCAGCAACCCTTCGTCGGGGTCGACCGGGCCGAGCACGAGGTCGAACTGGTAGTACAGCTCGGTGCGGCGCGGCGAACCGTTGACGAGCTCGACGCGCAGGTGCTCGCGGAACGGCATCGGGATCCATGAGTTGAATCCTCTGCCCTCCTGGATGCTCTGCAGGGCGGACGAATACGCCCGTGGACGGCCCAGGCCGGCACCGAAGAAGTCGGGCAACGGCACCGAGACACTCGGCGAGTCGCTGCCGTCGTAGAACACCTCGAGCGTGAAGGAGCGCAGGTGCTCGGGCGCCATCGGTGGCACGGTGAGCCAGAAGTGGCCGACTCGTCCGGGCCCGTCGATGTCGGCCAGCACCACCCGTTCACCGGGCTCCACGGGCGCGCTCGGGCGACCCTTGCGACCGCCGTGCGACGCACCCGCCGCGCCGCGTGCGCCGGTGGGGTTCTCGAACGAGATGGTGCGAGCCTGCTGCCGCAGGTCGATGCGTGCCGGGTTGCCGAAAGGATGGTCGGACATCACTGCGCTCCTGATCGAGACGTCGGCGCCATTGTGTCGCGTGCGCGTGACGGGGTGCGGGCCGAACCCGCGCGATTCACCCCGAATGGGTGTATCGGGCGATGTGCAGATTCCAGCACAGTGGTGCCACCCCGCCGGTGCTGCGACGCGCCCTCGACACACCCCCGAAAGGACCGACCATGGCATGGATCATCTTCGCCGCCATCGGCCTCCCACTGCTGGGCTTCCTCGGCTGGCTGTTGCTGTCCGACGCGATCGTCCGCATCGAGCCGGGCCGACTCGGTCTGCTGCTCGTGCACGGGCGCTCGACCGACACCTCGCTGCAGCCCGGCGCCCACTTCGTCCCCGCGTTCCGTAGACGAATGGTCGTGGAGTACCCATCACTGGAACTGACCTACCGGGCCGTCACCAACCCGGTGCCCGACACCGGCCGTGAGCTGGAGCGAACCGGCCCGGCGCCACAGCTGACGCTCGGCGACCGGTCGACGGTGACGCTGTCGTTCACCGTGCGGTTCCGACTGCAGCTCGACGCGTTGCAGACGGTGCACGACCGCTTCGGACCCGACGGCTTCTGGCCGGCGGTCGCCGACGAGTGCACTCGCACCATTCGCGACGCGCTCGCCGGATCCACCTTCGGCATCGACGACCTGTTCGGAACCGGGAGGGCCGACGTAGAAGCAGCGCTCGCCTCGGCGGTGACCGCGGCGCTCGACGAGCTCGGCTTCGACGTGCGCATGTTCGCGCTCGGCGACCTCGACCTCGGCCCGACCGGAGAGGTGATCCAGGCGACGCTCCGCGCACGCCTGTGGGTCGAGCGCGAGGAAGCGGAAGCGGCGTTGCGGCTGGCACGCGTGCGCAACGACGCGGAACTCCACCCGTTCCTGACCAACGCGGCCACCGACGCCGCGCTGCGCTACCGCGAGGTCGACGTGTGGCGCGACGTGCTGCAAGGCGTGTCGGATCGCTCGTCGATCCTGTCGTCGCCGAGCCGCGCCGCAGACGGTCGCGCAGAGTCGTCACCGGCCGCATCGTCCACCGATGCAACGACCGATGTCGACGAGCGGGTGGACGAATGAGCGTAGGTGCATCGAGCCGCAACGCGAGCGGCCGTCACAGGACCGGCGATCGAGCGATCGAGGTGCTGGCCGTCGTCCTGCTCGGCATCGCGACGGTCGGTACCGCCTGGTGCGGCTACCAGTCCACCCGGTGGAACGGCGAGGAGACGGATCGGGCACGCACCGCGACCGCAGCACACCTCGAGGCCGGTCGTCTGTTCGGCCTCGCCACTCAGCTCGTGTCCTACGACAGCAACCTGGTCGTCGCCTACGCCGAAGCCACCTCGGCGGAGAACGTTCGCCTGCAGGAGTTCCTCCGCGAATCGCTCATCCGGCCCGAGTTCCTGCCGCTCCTCGACGAGTGGGAGGCGGCGGTGCTCGCGGGAGATGCGTTGCCGGGGAACCTGCTGCAGAACGAGGAGTACCTCGACGAGCAGTTCGCCGACTATCGCCTCGCGGAGGCAGCGGCCGGCGACCTGGAGCTGGCGAGCGCAGAGGCCGGCGAGAACGCCGACTCGTTCGTGCTCACCACACTGCTGCTGGCATCGGCACTGTTCTTCGCTGGTGTCACCACGTCGTTCCGCGTACGGCTCGCGCGTGTCGCGCTGCTCGCTGGCGCAGTGATCACCGTCGCCTACGCCGCGGCGCGCCTCGCGGACCTACCCGTCGCATAGCGGTTCCGACACGTCACGGGTCGCGCTGGGCGTCGAGCACGGCGCGCACTCGATCAGCGAGATCCTTGAGCCGGTACGGCTTCACCAACAGCTGCACCCCCGGGTCGAGACGGCCGTGGTGCACGATCGCGTTCTCCGTGTAACCGGAGGTGAACAGCACCCGGATGCTCGGCCATCGCTGGGCGACGACGTCGGCGAGCTGGCGACCGTTGATGGACCCGGGCATCACGACATCCGTGAACAGCAGGTGCACCGCCGGATCGGCCTCCAGCGCAACCAGCGCGACGTCGGCGTTCTCCGCAGCGCGGACCGTGTACCCCAGGTGCTCGAGCTGCCGGACCACGTGATCGCGCACTTCGCCGTCGTCCTCGACCACGACGATGGTCTCGTCGCCACCCTCCATCTCCTCGCCAGCCGGCGAAGTCGCCGGCGCGGGTTGCTCGAAGGAACGGGGAAGGTAGAGGCGCACCGTGGTGCCTTCACCGACCTCGCTGTACACCTTCACGTGGCCCGCGGACTGCTTGACGAACCCGTACACCATGCTGAGCCCGAGCCCCGTCCCGGCGCCTCTGCGCTTGGTGGTGAAGAACGGCTCGAACACCTGCGCCGCCACCTCGGGGGTCATGCCCGTGCCGGTGTCGGACACGGCGATCATCACGTACTGGCCGGGCACCACGCCCGGGTGCGCCGCGGCGTACTCATGGTCGAGGTGCGAGTTGGCGGTCTCGATGGTGAGCCGCCCACCGGAGGGCATCGCATCGCGACCGTTGAGGCACAGGTTGAGCACCGCTGCCTCCAGCTGCGGAGCATCGGCCATCGCCGGCCACAGCCCGCCGGCGCGCACGTACTCGACCTCGAGGTCGGTGCCCAGCGTGCGACGCAGCAACACGTCGAGGCCGGCGAGGAGTGCATGCACATCGAGCGGAGCCGGGTCGAGCGGCTGCCGACGAGCGAAGGCCAACAGGCGGCGCGTCAGCTCCGCTCCGCGCTCCGACGCCTTCCGGATCATCACCGCGACGTCGTGTGCATCTGCGTTGTCGCGCAGCTCCAACTCCAGCACCTCCGCGCCACCCATGATCACGGCGAGCAGGTTGTTGAAGTCGTGCGCCACGCCTCCGGTCAGCTGGCCGATGGCCTCCAGTCGCTGTCCCTGCAGGCGCTGGCGTTCGAGCTCGCGTTCGGTGCTGACGTCGACGACGTTGCCCACCATGCGCACCATCCGCTCGTCGTCCCACGAGAGGGCGGCACCGAGGCGCACCTCACACCACCCTCCGTCGAGCCGCCGGACGCGACACTCCACGCTGAAGTTCGCCGCCCGGTTGGTCAACGCCTCCTGAATCGCACCGTTCACGCGGTCGCCGTCGTCGGGGTGCACTCGATCCGCCCACAGCGGTTCGTACGAGTCCTCCCCTCCCTGCCCGAACACCTCCGGAAGTCCTGAGCTGCGCCAGATCGTGTTGGTCGTGACATCGAACTCCCACACGACGTCGGAGGTGGCCTTGGCGATGTCGGAGAAGCGGCGTTCCGTGGCCCGCACCGCGGCTTGCGCAGCCTTCCACTCCGAGATGTCCTGCAGGGCACCGCGCACGGCGATCACCCGACCATCGGGGCCCCGCTGTGGCTCGCCCACCGAACGCACCCAGGCCTCGCTGCCGTCGGGACGTGCGATGCGTGCCTCGATGTCGAACGACGTCCCGTCGGTGACGCACTCGCGGAAGGTGCGGCGGACGAGCGCGCGATCCTCCGGCAGGTAGAAACCGACTGTGTCGTCGACGAGCGGAGCGGAGCCAGGCGGCACGCCGTGGATGTCGCAGACCTCGTCGCTCCACACCGCCGTGTCGTCGCCCAGCACCACCGACCACGCGCCGACGCGCGTGAGCCGGATGGCCAGGCGCAGGGTCGTCGCTGCATCGCGCAGCTCCGTGTCCAGCCGGTCGCGCTCGAGTGCGATCGCCAGCAGCTGCGCCGCACGGTCCACCACGACCAGATCGTCGGCGTCGACCGCAGCGCCGCCGTCGATTCGTCGCACGACGACCGCAGCGCGCCCACGCGAGTCGGAGACCGTGCGCTCGAACAGTCCGGCCACGGCAACATCGCCCTCGTCGCCCACCCGCGCAACGGTCCAACTGCCACCGACCAGACCCTCCAGCATCGTCGCAGTTGCGGCGAGCACATCGGCCAGTGAACCGCCGCCGGCGACGGTCTCGAGCATGCGGTTCTCCGCCACGACCAGGTGCTGCTCGCGCCGGCTGTCGTCGACCTCCACCGCAGTGCCGTACCAGGCCGCGACGGTGCCGTCGTCGGTGTGCACCGGCTGACCTGCCAGCTGGTGCCAGCGGTACCGGCCGTCGTGACGACGGAGACGGAACTCGGTGGAGTACGACGAGCCATCCGACAGCGCCGAGACCCACGCGGCGAGCGCGGTCGGTCGATCGTCGGGGTGCAGCATCGTGATCCACTCGCCCGCCGCCAGGTCGAGGTCGCGGCGACCGACGAACTCGTGGAACGCGTCGCTCGCGTGGAACACCGCGCCGGCGGCATCGGCCACCCACACGATGGCGGCAGTGACGCCCGCCAGCGCGACGAGTTGCTCGTGCACCCGCGCGACGGCCGGATCGGGTGCTGTCATCTGCCTGACACTACGCGCCCGTCTGCGGGTGCTCGGGCAGGATGTCGCGAACCGCCTGCACGAGCTGCTGACCGGTGTGCGGTTTGCCGAGGATGCCGGAGATGCCCTTCGCGTAGATGACCCCCGGATCGAGCGTCTCCGCGAGACCAGACACCAGCAGGATACGAGTGGCCGGTCGGACGCGGAGGATCTCCTGTGCCAAGGCCATGCCGGTCATCTTCGGCATCGAGTTGTCGGTGACCACCACGTCGAACGACTCCGGGTGCGCTCGGAAGGCCTCCAACGCCTGCAGGCTGGAGCTGAACGCGGTGACGGCGAAGCCGCTCGCCTCCAGCTGACGTCGGCCGAGCGCGGCGAGCGCCTCCTCGTCCTCCACGAACAGGATGCGCGGGCCGCCGCCACCGGACTCGTCGGCCACCGCACGTGCTGCGCTGTCGTCGGCTGCCGGCATGAACACGCGAACCACCGTGCCGGCGCCGACGGTGGTGTGCAGCTCGACCGCGCCGCCCGCGCTCTGGACGATGCCGTGCACCACGGCCAGACCGAGCCCGGTTCCCTCGCCGGTGGCCTTGGTCGTGTAGAAGGGCTCGAACGCGTGCTCGGCGATCTCGGCGCTCATGCCCGGGCCGGTGTCCGACACCTGGAGCAGTGCATACAGTCCGGGCTTCGCCGAGGCGTGCCGCGCAACGAACGACTCGTCGGCGTGGTGCAACACCAACGCGACGTCGATCAGGCCCGGACGATCACTCATCGCGTGCGCCGCATTGGTCACCAGGTTCATCAGGATCTGGTGCACCTGCGTGTCGTCGGCGTAGACAGCGGGCGCATTGGCGTCCAGGTGCGTGCGGATCTCGATGTTCGTGGGCAGCGAGGCGCGGAGCAGCTGGATCGCGTCCTCGAGCGGTCGGGCCAGGTGCATCGGCGTGCGAGCCAACTCGCGTTGCCTGCTGAAGGCGAGGATGCGCTGCACGAGCTCCTGCCCGCGCTCGGCGGCGCGACGCACCTGCGCGAGATCCGAGCGAGACTCCGCCGTGGTGAGCGTGTCGGCGACGAGCTCCGAGTAGCCGACGATGGAGCGCAGCAGGTTGTTGAAGTCGTGTGCGACACCACCGGCGAGCGTGCCGATCGCCTCCATCTTCTGTGCTTGGCGGAGCCGATCCTCCAACGCTCGCCGCGCACTGATGTCGACCACGGAGCTGAGCACGAATCGGCCGTGCTCGGTGGTGATCGGGTTCAGCCCGATCTCGACGGGGATCTCCGAGTTGTCCTTGCGCAGGCCGTACAGATCGCGCCCGGCGCCCATCGGGCGCGACTGCGGGTTGTCGAAGAAGAAGTTGCGGAAGCCTGGGTGGCGAGCTCGGAAGCGTTCGGGCACCAACTCGTCGATCGAGCGCCCGACCAGTTCCTCGCGTTCGTACCCGAACAGGCGCTCCACCTCACGATTGGCCAACACGATCGTGCCGTCGACGTCGATGACGATGATGCCCGACGGCGAGAGCTCGAAGGCCAGGCGGAAAAGGTCCAACTCCTGAGCTGACATCCGCCCTCCATTCGGTAGCCGGAATCGCCCGCGCTGCGAAGCTAGTGCGGTCACGACTGCAGCGCAACGACATGTCGTCGTCCTCGCGATCAGGCCGTGAAGACACGCACGTAGTCGACGGTGAACGCCTTGTGCTCGAAGTCGAGGGGGCTCGGCTCGCCACCGAGCAAGCCACCCATCGCGAAGTTGAGCACGAGGTGGAACTCGTGGTCGAACACCCACTCGCGCTCGTCGCCCTTGTCGATGCGGTGGTACTCCACCCCGTCGGCGAACCAGGCAATGCTCGTGGCGGTCCACTCCACGGCGTACACGTGGAAGTCGTTCACATCCTCCACGTCGACTCGGGCCGACACACCCTCATTCGCCGAGTACCCGGGGCCGTGAGCAGTGCCGCGCACCACGTCGCCGTCGCGTCCGACGTGTTCCACCACGTCGATCTCGCCGGCCGCAGGCCAGCCCACCTCGGCGACGTCGGCGCCGAGCATCCAGAACGCGGGCCACGTGGCGTCGCCCTCGGGAAACGCGGCGCGGATCTCGAAGCGTCCGTACTTCCACGACGCGAGCCCCGCGGTGGTGAGCCTCGACGACATGAAGTGGCACGCGCCGTACCAGCAGGGCGGCGCGGTCGTCACATCGAGCGGCTGCGACGTGATCACGAGATGACCTTCCCCGTCGGTCACGGCGTTGGTGCCGGAGGAGAACTCGAGCTGGCGATTGCCCCATCCGCTGCC
>CAZWCU010000011.1:28104-36713 GCA_964632715.1 uncultured Bifidobacterium sp.
TCACGGCGTTGGTGCCGGAGGAGAACTCGAGCTGGCGATTGCCCCATCCGCTGCCGCCGGTCTCGAACGCCCAACGCGCCGGGTCGGGTGGCGCGCCCGCGACACCGTCGAACTCGTCGGCCCAGATCGGCGATCGCTGCGGCTCGGTCGTCGTCGGCGAGTTGGTCGTCGTGGGCGGGTCGGTCGTCGACGCGACGTTCGTCGGTGGTGGCTGCGCGCCGGTGTCGCCGCCTCCCGTGTCGTCCGCCGCGCACGAACCCAACATGGCGGCGGCGACCGCGACGCATGCGACGGCGCGATGCACCGACCAGGCGCGCCTCACGCCGACGCCGGCGTCGTCGACACACGCGCCAGCACCTGGAGAGCGAACCCGTCGAGGTCACCAGCGAGCGAGGGCGACAGGTACAGCGGCTTGGAGAAGCGGGTCACCATCACGACGTCGTCGTCCGGGTGGTACATCACGCGAACGTCGCCGCCGTCGTGGAAGACGTAGAGCCATGGCGTCGGGTCGACCGCAGTGCCGGCCCCGCACGGGCAGTGCCGCCATGCGCCGAGGCCGCTCCCCTCGGAGAACTGCGCGCCACCCCACACCATCTCGTCGAGCATCTCCGGCGACAGCACCACGCGCCGGCGGAACAACGAGTCGTACCACGTGGCCAGGTCGTCGAGCGTCGACACGACGCCGCCGCTCGCGTACCCCACGAATCCCGGGCGCGTGTTGTCGACCAGCGCGGTGTCGTCCATGCCCAGTGGCTCGAAGAGGCGCGACTCCAGTTCGTGACCGAGCAGATTGCCCGTCACCTGTTCGATGAGCATGCCGACGACGAAGTAGTTCGTCGACGAGTAGGCCACCGTCCGGTTCGCGGTGTTGCTCACCGCGTACGTGTCGAGCACCGCCTCCAACGGGTCGACGGGCGCGTCCGGATCGAAGCCGTCGATCGTCCGGTAGTCGGCGAGGCCCGACGCGTGCGCGAGCAGGCGGCGCAGGGTCAGTGAATCGGTCAGCTCCTCCGGCAGATCATCGATCGCGGGCAGCGGCCCGTCCAACGTCAGTGCGCCCTCGTCGACGAGTTGCAGCGCGGTCGCAGCCACCATCGTCTTGGTCACGCTCAACGCTTCGAACCGATCGTCCGGGTTCACGTCGGGCTGCCTGTCAGCAGCAGTAGACGACTCGGTGGTGGGTTCGGCGTCGAAGTCGAGGGTGCTGTGTGCGCCGTCGCTGGCGACGACGACGACCGCAGCGTGCTCGACCTCGTTGCCGGCCATCCAGCCCGCGATGCCCGCTCGCTCGACGCCCGGGTCCGTCGGTCCGGCAGCGTCGACGCCCACCTCGGGGCGGGCCGACGGCGCAGGCGGCCCGACGGTCTCGGTCACCTCCGGGAACAGCGTCGGCTGCGAGATCATGGCAGCGGCGACCGCCACCACGATCAGCAGCCGCACGGGTGCGAGCGGGTGGCGGTCGCGGGCGGCCGACCAACGGTGCTCGAACGGGCGAAGGGTGGCCACCGTGAACACCAGGATCGGAGCGAAGACCAGCGCCAGCAGCCCGACGTCGCGCGTCGAGGACGGTGCGCCGGCAACCACGTACGCCACGCAGAGGACGGCGGTGTGCCACAGGTAGACCGTCATCGAGTTGGCCGCCACCCAGCCGACGACCTTGTTCACGCCCGGGATCTCGCCGATCAGTCGGAAGTGGTCCTCGAACAGGATGATCGCACACAGCCAGCAGAGCCCGACCAGCGCCATGGTGACGTTGGAGTTGTTGACGACCATCTCCGCCGGCGGCACCAGCCAGGTGACCGCGGCGGTGAGCACGACGAGCGCGACCAGCACGCGACCTCGACGATAGAGGCGCGCGAACTCGTGCCGCAGGTGGTGCCCGGCGACGCCGAGCGCGAAGAAGCCGCCGAAGCAGACGAGGTCGCCGACGCCGCGCAGCACGGCGGTGGCACGCACCGATGTCTGACGAAGGATGAGTGCGTCGAGCGACACGAGGGCTGCACCCCACAGCGCCACCCATACCGGTGCGCGGAGGCGGCGACCGATCCGTGCGGCGAGCGGTGCGGCGAGGAGCACGAGGATCAACGCGCGGAGGAACCACAGCGGTGTCGAGAGCCAGCCTTCCTCCCACGGCAGTGGCGCCGGACTCTGGAACGGGATGATCCAGCTGAGCACGTCGACGAAGTGGGTGCGCAGCACGTCGGGGTTCGCCGCGAACACGGCGGTCAAGGAGGCGGCGATGAACACCGCGTACGGCGGCAGCAGTCGACGAAGGCGAGCGCGCACGACCACGTCGATCGGCCGCGAGCGCATGCTCTTGGCCACCAGCGCACCCGAGACGTAGAACACCGCGGGCATCGCCGCGAACACCCA
The DNA here is from genome assembly GCA_964632715.1 of uncultured Bifidobacterium sp. Taxonomy (GTDB): domain Bacteria; phylum Actinomycetota; class Acidimicrobiia; order Acidimicrobiales; family Ilumatobacteraceae; genus UBA668. Next base: position 30,478 of record CAZWCU010000011.1, read on the forward strand.
CGAGATCCACCAGAAGCCGAGCGCATGCCAGAACATCACTCGCAGGATCGAGATGCCGCGCACGGTGTCGAGGAAGCCATCGCGACCCACGGGCTGCTCCTCGGGTGGTCGCGGCGCAGGACGCTCCGCCGGGTTCGTCGCGGTGAGCGCGGTGGGCAGCGCGACGAGTGCCAGCACGACGACCGGCGCGAGGTTGATCATGCTGTAGCCGCCGGCCGCGCGGATGCCGATCAACGAGATCGTCGCGATGAAGCACCAGAAGCCGGCAGACGCGATGAGTCCGGGGATGCGATCGGTCGCTTGACGATGCGTGCCGCCGAGGTCGCCGGTGGGCACCCACTCCTGCTCGCGATCGCTGAGGTGGTCGCGGAGCGCGAAGAGGTGAGCAACCTGAGAGATCAGCCCGACGCGGCGCGACGCGGGACCGTTCGACAGGTAGAGCCATCGCGGCTGCAGCACGAACTCGGTGACCAGCGCCGGCACGAGCATCAGCGTCGGCGCCAGCGAGATGGCCTGCGGCACCTCCAGCAGTGTGAGCACGGGGACCACCGCGGCGATCACCGGGCTCAGCGAACTGGTGACGTAGAAGATCCAGCCGTCCCAGATCGAGAGGCGTTGCATGAACGTGAGGCGGAGGCGCTTGAACAGCGGCGTGCCGGCGAGCGCGAAGTTGCCGCGCGCCCAGCGGTACTGCTGCGACGCGAGTGCCTGAGTGGTGGACGGGGCCGACCCGGCGGCGAGCACCAGCGGCAGGTACGACACCTTGTAGCCGGCATCGATCACCTTCATGCCGGTGAACAAATCCTCGGAGTGCTCGAGCAGTGCGATGCCGCCGCGCTCGTCGAGTGCCGCGCGGCGGTACACCGCATTGGTACCCACGCAGATCGCGCCGCCACGACGGTCTCGTGCGCGCTGCACGATCCGGTAGAACTGCTCCTGCTGCGACGCAGCGCCGACCTCCACCCAGTTGGCCTCGTTCACGCGGAAGAACTGCGGGGTCTGGACGATGCCGATCTCGGCATCGGTGAAGTACGGCAACGTGTGCTGCAGGAAGTCCTCACGCGCCGCGAAGTCGGCGTCGAGGATGACGATGAACTCACCGTCGGACTGTCCGTATGCGTGGTGGATGTTGCCGGCCTTCTTCATCCAGCCGCGGTTCTCGCGATGGATGTAGGTCGCGCCGAGGTCCTCGGCGTGAGCCCGCACGTCGGGCGAGCCCTTGTCGTCGAGGACGAACACGCGCACCGGGCCACCGTGGCGGAGCCGAGTGGCGTGGAAGATCGTGTTGCGGATGACCTCCGGATCCTCCCCACAGGTGGTGATCAGGACGTCGACGCTCGAGAGGCGCGGTCCACGTGCGCTCGACGTCAACCGTTGGTGGGCGCGACGGTCGAAGACGCGGATCTGGAACGACCAGACGATGCTGACGGCGGCGCCGGCAACCATCATCAGGCCGAACGGGAGCAGCAACTTCAACCAGTCGCCGCGCATCGCGAGGAAGAACAACGCAGCGCCGAGGCACATGCGCGAGAGCGCGGAGAACTGGAGGAACCAGCGACCCGTGCCCCGCGTGTACGACCACAGCTCCTCGTCGTTCGGTGGGGCATGCACGCCGGTGTGCGGCGGTGGCAGTTCGTCGACGAGTTCGTCGTGCTCGACCGGGTGGTTCTTCGTGAGCAGCATCACGGCCGCATCACCACCAGTGCCATCATCGCGGCCGGCACGACAAGGTTGCAGAAGCGCAGTCCCGGTGTCGGCGCGGCGATGTCGTGCGCGCCGAAGATCTCCGGATCTCGGTCCGGCGATGGGCTGTCGAGCTGCTCGTCGGAGGCGAGCGCGGAGGCCGACGAGAACAGGCCGATCGCGACGAGCGCAGCGATCGCCACTTCGGCGATCGGGCCGGCCAGCGCGCTCGCCCACCACGCACGCTCGTAGCGCTCGATCGGCAACGACAGCAGCAACAGGTGATGCGCCACCATTGCGACGGCCGACCCGATGACGAGCCGAGCGATCGCCGCGACGGACACGCGCAGGCGCGACGCGGCGAGAGTGAGCACCACGACTCCGGCGACGGCGACGGTGGCGTGCTCGGTCATCGCTGACAGCACGCGCCAGGGATGCTCGTCGGCGGAGGCGACGCCGAACGTGCCGAGTCGCCGGTACACCAGGTCCGACGGCGCGGTCAGCGATGCGCCCACGTACTCGTGCACGGCGGCCGCGGCTACCGGCCACGACAGCACGGTGAACAGCACGAGGCGGCGCAGGAGGAACAGCGAGCGATACCCCCAGCACGCGAGGTACACGTTGACCACGGCCAGGGTGCACAGCACACCGACGGCGGCACCACGCCGGTCGGGCACGAGCAGCGCGACGACGGCGAGGGCGATGCTCGCGACGAGCAACGCCGCGGCGTGTCGCCGGGGCACCGTGCGAACGCTCTCCTCGGCGAGCGACGGCACCCAGCGCACCACGCTGACGGCCACTGCCAGCGCGCCGAGCGTTGCGATCGCCGACGCGCCGGCGGAGGGGTACGCCCCGGGCTCGGCGAGTGCGCGTGTGACGGTCAGCAGGCAGATGCCGGAGATCACGGCCACGCCGGCGGTGGCGGCGACGGTGGACCGGAGCTCGACGGAGACGTCCGGTTCCTGCGCGAACAGGTCGGGGACGCGTGCGTCGGAGAGTGATGTTGGTGACGTCATGGGAGGAACCCTCTGTTTTTCGGATGTCGTTGGCAGGTTCCGCGTTTTCGGAACAGCAGAGCCATCGGGATCTGTGGGTCAGGTGGAGTGGCGAGTCGTGCAGCTTTTCGTGCTGCGGGGCATCGGGTCAGCCGGCGAACTGGCCGACCAGGACCATGTCGACCACCCGCCCGTGGTCACAACGCCACGCCGACCCTAGGCACGGTCGGCGGCACAATCCACCGCGGTCGTCACGAACCGACGCGCGTCACCGCGGGTCGAGGCGCGGCGCGCACCGGCGGCAGTGCGCGGCATCGAGCCTGGTGAGGCCCACCAAATCGCGGACCTCGACGCCGTCTGTCGGGTTCCTCGAAACGGCCTCGAACACACGACGTGTTCCATGACACAGCCGGCGTTCCGAGGGTCAGTGCAGCCCGATCGAGCGTGCGTAGTAGCGAGCCGTGCCGCGCCTCGCGAACGACTTCACCGAGTCCACGCTCTCCACGTCGGGCAGCCCGTCGGTGCGCTCGGTGGCGGTGTGGGTGGTGCGCACCACGACGTCCTTGCCGCGATGGCGCGCCGTCACCGTGACGACGGCGACACGACCGTCGGACATGCAGGCATGGATGACGGTCACCCGATCATCACGTGCATCACGTCACTCACTTCCACGGCCCTTCGGCTGGCGACGGTTGGCAGGGTCTGGGCCAACGGTGATGGCAGAGTAGCCCCTCCGTGTGCCCTCGTCATCAGGCATTCGCGTGACGCTACAGACCGTGATTGCTCCACCACACACAGTCGATCAAAGCGCGTGCAACGAGCAACATTTCGCTCGAGTGAGCACGTCGACGAGCGGGGTCACCACGTGACTTCGTCGCAGCCGCGGTGGTCGTCGGGCTCCACCTGCAGCGTGGCGTGCGTGATGCCGTGGCGCACCGCGAGCAGATGTTCGCCGTCGGCCTGCGGTTGCGCGACTGGCGAGAGGTGGTCGGCCAGGCGGCGCGCCTGGTCGTCGCCGCTCCGGGCAGCTGGACTCGCAAGTACCCGGTCGGGAACACGGGGAGAGCCGATGTGCCGGCGACACGGCCGATGCCCATCCGTGCCGACCTGCAGGAGGTTCTCGATCGCGCGTGGCCGGCTCGGCCCTGACCCAGACCGCCGCTCAGTCGGCGACCGAGGCCAGCATCCGATTCGCCATCTCCTGCACGGTGTGTCGCAACTCGGGTCCACCGACCACGCGGAACGGGACGGGCACCTTGGCGAGCTGCTCGGCGTACCAGAACGGGTTGCTGGTGCTGCCGACCACACGAGTCGTGCGCTCGTCGATCGCCTCCAGCCGACCGAGGGCATGGCCGACGCGCTGCACGACCTCGTCGAGGGGAGCCTCCACGACGACCTCCGCCTGGTACTCCCAACCGACCGACAGGTGAGCCTCGAGTATCGCCACCGGATCGCCGGTGTCGGGCGGATCGAAGGTGTCGTCGAGCACTTCCGCCGCACTCACTCGATCGACCCGATAGGCCCGCTGCGCGTCGCTCGCACACGACCAGCAGAGCAGGTACCAGCGGCCGTGCCGCACCACGACCGACCACGGGTCCACGTCGGCGGTCCACTCCGACCCGGCCTCCGAGCGGTACCCGAGCCGCACGCGTCGATGCTCCGAGCAGGCGTGCACGAGAGTGGCCGTGATGCCCGGGTCGGGCCGCGCAGCACCACGATCGGGCGCAGCCGCGGTGGTGCGCCGCACCGCTTCCGCCTGCGCGGCCACCGGTTCCGGGAGCGCGCGGACGAGCTTGCCGAGCGCGCTGCCCACCGGGTTGGTCGGGTCGCCGGCGTCGTGGTGCCCGTCGAGCACGGCCATCACCAGCGCCAGCGCTTCGGCAGCGGTGAACAGCAACGGCGGGAGGCGCAACCCGCGACCGACTCGGTAGCCGCCGTACGGACCTCGCTCCGAGTCGATCGGCAGGCCCGCTTCACGGAGGATGCCCATGTAGCGGCGGGCAGCCCGTTCGGAGACGCCCAGCTCGAGCGCCAGCCGGTCGGCGGTGATGCCAGGGCTGTTCTGGACGAGCTCGAGGGCGAGCAGGACCCGCGCGGTGGGGCTGGCATCGAGTTGCATGGGAATTCTCACTTTCCGGAAGCAGAACGTCCGGAATGCAGCGTACGTTCCCGCACATGAGCAACGACTCCCCCATCCACCATTCGTTCTACGACACCACCTTGCACGAGCCGTCGACCACCGCCGGCGAGGTCGAGATGATGCTGTTCGCACTCGATCGCTCCCGCGCACAGTTCGCCTGGAAGGTCGGCGGGCTCGATGCCGCCGGCCTGCAGCGCACGTTCCCACCGTCGACGATGACCATTGCCGGCCTGATCAAGCACCTCGCGCTCGTCGAGGACAAGTTCACCTACGAGTGGGTCACCGGCGAGCCCTTCGGAGCGCCGTGGAACGCGGTCGACGACATGTGGGAGTGGGGTTGGGCGTCGTCCGCGCACGACTCGCCCGACGAGCTCTACGCACTGTGGACCGCGGCGGTGGAACGGTCACGAGCGGCATGGTCGGCGGCGCTCGCCAAGGGCGGCCTCGACCAACCGGGCACGTTCACGTGGGAAGGCCACACCCCCAACCTTCGGCGCGCACTCGTCGACTTCCACGACGAGTACGCGCGCCACGTCGGCCACGCCGACCTGATGCGGGAAGCAGTCGACGGGCTCGTCGGCGAAGACCCGCCGCAGTAGTCGCGAGCAGTCAGTCGAACTGGGCGAGCAGCTTCCGCAGGGTCTTGTCGAGCGCCACGCGTTCTGCGCGGGTCAACGTGGCGAGCATGCGCGCCTCGTTGTCGACGTGATCGGCGACCGCGGCGTCGACCAGCTCGCGGCCCTGCGCGGTGAGGACGACGAGCGAGCTGCGACGATCGCCGGGGTCGGCCCGACGCTCGATGTGACCGGCCGCCTCGAGGCGGTCGAGCCGATTGGTCATCCCCGCCGGCGACAGCATCAGCTGCCGCGAGAGGTCGGTGGGCATCAGCACGAACGGATCACCGTGGCGACGCAGCGCGGCGAGCACGTCGAACTCTCCGGTGCTCAGGCCGTGCGCGGCGAACACGGCGTCGATCGCGCGCCCGGCCAGCGACGACAACCTGCCCAGGCGGCCGAAGGTGGCCATCGGTGTGGCATCGAGGTCGGGGCGCACGCGCTCCCACTGCTCCACGAGCGCATCGACCTGGTCGTGTGTGGCATCCGGCATCAGCTCATGTTACTTCGTCGTGGAATTGTTTGACACCGAATCATCTTCGTGGTAGATATTTCGGTCATGAATAATACGACATCAAACTACATCAGTAACCGAGACGTGGCGGTCGGGCTATACGTCGCCATCGCCGGCAACGACTTCGCCTCAGCGGCGCAGTACCTCGCGCCCGACGTCGTGCTGCACGTGCCCGGCACCCATCCACGCGCCGGCGACCACCGCGGCCCGGAGGCGTTCGCCCGCCTCGTCGAGTCTACCCCGCCGCCGACCACCGGCGGCGAAGAGAACGAACTTCGCGACCTGCTCGC
>CAZWCU010000012.1:0-8247 GCA_964632715.1 uncultured Bifidobacterium sp.
GGGATCGTGGGGCCAAACGGGGCGGGCAAGACGCCGTTGTTCAACGCGATCACCGGTGCAATCGGAGCCACCTCGGGCCGCATCGACTTCGGCGACGTGGACATCACGAACATGTCGGCGACCGCGCGCGGTCGACTCGGCATCGCGCGCACGTTTCAGAACCTCTCGCTGGTCGAGGACCTCAGCGCTGTCGACAACATCACCGTCGGTCTCGGCCGGTTCCGGCGCAGCGGATTGCTCTCTGCGATGTTGTCGCTGCCGCGGTCCTTGCGCACCGACCGCGCCACACGCGCCTGCGCGCGTAACGCCCTGGGCTTCGTGGGGCTTGCAGAGGCGGCGGATCGCCCGGCCGGGCACCTCAACTACGGCGACCGACGCCGCGTCGAGATCGCTCGTGCCATCGCGCTTGCGCCATCGCTGCTACTGCTCGATGAGCCCTCGGCAGGAATGGGCCCGTCCGAGACCGACGAACTCGCAGAACTCTTCGTCGCCATCAAACGAGAGTTCGGCTGCAGCATCCTCGTCGTCGAACACGACATGACCATGGTTCGGGCGGTCGCCGAATTCACGCTGGTGCTCGATCACGGCGTGGTCATCTCCTCCGGCGCGACGACTGCCGTGCTGGCCGACCCGGCAGTCACCGCCGCCTATCTCGGATCGAGCCGATGACGATGCTGGACGTATCGAACCTGACCGCCGGCTACGGCGACATCCCTGCCCTCCGCGGCATCGACCTCCACATCGGCGCAGGTCAATTCGTCGCGGTACTCGGGCGCAACGGAGCCGGGAAGAGCACGACGATGCGGTGCATCGCCGGGCTGCACATGCCCGAATCGGGCAAGATCACGTTGAGCGGCACCGAAGTCACGCGGGCGCGAGCAGACGAGCGACTCCGCCGCGGGCTGGTGTTCGTCCCCGAGGGCCGTCATCTCTTCCCCCACCTCACCGTGCACGACAACCTGATGGTCGGCGCCTACAGCCGACGACTCAAGGGCAAGGCACTCCGCGACGCCATCGATCAGGCGACGGCACACCTGCCGCGCGTCCGGGAACGGCTTCAGCAACTCGCCGGGAGTCTGTCCGGAGGTGAGCAGCAGATGGTCGCGATCAGCCGGGCGCTGATGGCCAAGCCGACGGTCCTGCTGCTCGACGAACCGTCGCTCGGACTCGCTCCGATCGTGGTCGACACCGTGTACGAACTGCTGCGCCAACTCCGCGACGAGGGCATGACCCTCGTGGTCGTCGAGCAGTACGTCGACATCGTGCTCAGCCTCGCCGACCATGCGATGGTGATCGACAAGGGCCGGACGGTGTTGCACGACACCGCATCTGCCGTTGCGTCCTCACCGCAACTACTGGCTGCGTACCTCGCAGCCGAGACCGAACAACAAAGGGGGAACCAATGAAGAAGTCCAATGTCATGATCGCTCTCGTGACCGCAGCCATGGTCGCAGGCGCCTGCGGAGGCCGAACCGACGGCGGTGCCACCGCGTCGACACCACCGGCAGCCACCACCGGCGCCGTGGAAGCCACGGCCGTCGCAGCGCCGGCGACCGACGCCCCCACCACGACCATCGGCGTCTCGGACCCGGGCGTCACCGACGACACGATCAAGATCGGGGGGTCCGCCACACTGTCCGGGCCGACCGCTTCGATCGGCGTCGAAGTCGTTGGCGCCGCTGGCGCGTACTTCGACCTGATCAATCAACGTGGCGGGATCAACGGCCGCAAGATCGACTTCATCACCTACGACGACCTGGGCGACTCGAGCCAGTACCTCGCGAACGTGAAGAAGTTGATCGAGCAGGACAAGGTCGTCGCGCTCGTCACCGGATTCGGCGACGCCGCCGTCGAGTACATCGCCAGCCAGGGCACCCCGACAATCACCTTCGGGGTGTCACCGGCGACCTTCTCCTCCAAGTATCCGACGATCTATCCCGTCGTCGGCAATGCCCTGCTGTGGACACAGGAGACCATCGCTGCCCTGCAGCAGGCGTCGGTGGTCCAGCCAGGCATGAAGGTCGGGGTCATCTACGACGACACCTTGATCGACATCTCACCCTACGTACCGGCTATCAAGAAGTCGTGGGAGAACGCCGGCGCCACGGTGGTGTCGACCGACGTCATGAGCCTGGCGACGGGGAGCTGCGACAGCCTGGTTCTGAAGATGAAGGACCTCGACATCGACTACTGGGACTTCCAGACTGCGGCATGGTTCCTGTGCGTCCAGGCCGCCGACCGTCAAGGCTGGAGCCCGAAGCTCGGCTGGGGCGGCTGGCCCGCAAGCGTTCCGATCACCGCGAGGGTGGCGGGGCCGCTGGTGGAAGGCGTGTGGGCCGGATCGAATGGCGACCAGCCCAATGGCGCCCCGCGCGGCCTGACCGAATCGACCACCGAATTCGTGGACACCATCAGCGCGTTCAATCCTGAGCTCGCCGATCCGATGCGACTGGAGTCGCCCGCGACGCTCGGCTACTGGGCTGGCGCAAAGCTCCTGCTCGAGGCCCTCGAGCCGCAGGTCGACGTCATCAACAGGGCTGGCCTCAATGCATGGATCCAAGGAATCAAGAACTTCGACACCGGTGTCACCCCGCCGATCATCTCGATGGCCCCGGACTGCAAGACGGGGAGCGAGCTCGTCTGGATCGCACAATGGCATTGGGACGCAGCGAACCAGAACGCCGTCCGCACAGCGGGTGACTACTTCACCAGCCCTCAGAAGGAAGCGTTCGGCGGCGAGTGCTTCCTGACAGCGCTGTCCGACGAGATTCTCGGCGGCTGACTCGCTGACCGCCGTTCCGTGTGGGTGTTCAGCCGCGGCAACAGCCGCGGACTGATCACCTGCCCGACCGCGGGAGCGGACTCGCATACACGACTTCCACCTGCCAAGGTCGGCCTCGCACCATTGTGCGAGGCCGACCCGCCGCGACAATCACACTCCACCGGCCGGGAGCGCCACACCAGCAGTTGTACCGCGACAGCGGTGAGATCGGTCCGCTGCAGTATCAATCTGCAACGGGCACACCAGCACCAAGGCGAACCAAGCACAGCCGAACCCGCCGCAAGATTGTCACCCGTCACGGTGCCGCGCCAGCGGCAAGAGGATCGCTGTGGAAGCGCAGCACGACAGGGCCCTGCTCACCGTCGCCGATCCACGCAGCGCGCAGCGCGCACTCTCCGGCGTCGAAGGGGTCAGTCTGTTGTGGCCGGTCGTTCGTCGGTGACTTCCGACGACAAGCGCCAGACGACCCCGCTATCGGCATCACGCTCCGAGTGTCTCCGGCGGCGCCGACTCGCTGAGGATCTGCTCGACAACGGGACCGAGTTCGGAAGGGTTCCATCGATCCCTCTTGTCCTGCTCGGCCCCTCGGCGCCAACCGTCGGCGATCGAGATCCTCCCGCCGGCGACGTTGAACACACGACCCGTCACCGCCGCCGACTCGGTGCTGCCGAGCCAGACCACGAGCGGCGAGATGTTCTCGGGCGCGAACGCGTCGAACTGGCCCGCCTCGACTCCGTTCGCCATCCGGCCGAAGCCGAGGTTCTCGGTCATCCGAGTGAGCGCTGCAGGTGCGATCGCATTGACCGTCACGCCGTAGCGGCCAAGCTCCTTGGCCGCGATGATGGTCATGGAGGCGATTCCCGCCTTGGCTGCGCCGTAGTTGACCTGGCCCGGATTTCCGTAGAGACCCGACGCCGAGGAGGTGTTGATGATCCGAGCGTCGTTGGTCTCGCCACTGCGAGTGCGTTCACGCCAATACTCCGCGGCCCAGCGCATCGGCGCCACGGTCCCCTTCATGTGCACCTTCACGACGGTGTCCCACTCGTCCTCGGTCATGTTGACGAGCATTCGGTCGCGCAAGATGCCGGCATTGTTCACCACCACGTGGAGACCACCGAAGGTCTCGACGGCACAGTCGATGAGCCGCTTTGCTCCGGCCCAGTCGGACACATCATCGCCGTTGGCCACCGCCTCGCCACCCTGCGCCCGGATTGCGACCACCACCTCACCCGCGGGCCCTGCCGACGAGCCGCTCCCGTCGACCTGAGCACCGAGGTCGTTCACGACGACCTTGGCCCCTTCGGCCGCAAAGGCCAGCGCGTGCGCACGCCCGATGCCTCTTGCCGCGCCAGTGATGACCACCACTCGCCCCTGGCAGATTCCAGCCATCTTCGATCCCCTCTCCGGTGCATGTCCGCCCACGTGGACTATGAGACATGCAGACGATATTGTCACATCCGTCCAAGCAGTTCGCTCATGCATCGAGGGGGTACACGTGACGACGAGTGGGGGGACATCGGTGGAGCAGGCGATCGCGTGGCTCGAAACAACCTGGGACCCGGAGCTGACCGTGGCCGAGTGGTGGCAACACCTCAGCGACGCCCGGCTGTCGAATCCCATGCTCCCCGAGCCGTGGGGGCGCGGATGGAACCGAGCAGAAGCCGGCACGTTCGCGTCGGCGATGGTGGCGAAGGGCGCGCTCGGGCCGCCCACCGGGATTGGGATGATGCTCGCGGCGCCGACGATTCTCGCTCATGGTTCGGGCGAACTCGTCGAGCGGTACGTCCCGAACATCCTCAACGGTCGCGACGGCTGGTGCCAACTCTTCTCGGAACCCGGCGCCGGGTCCGACCTCGCCGGGCTGCAGACCAAGGCCGAACGCGATGGCGACGAGTGGGTCGTCAACGGGCAGAAGGTGTGGACCTCCGGCGGCCAGTGGGCCGACTTCGGCATCCTCGTCGCCCGATCCGACGCCGACCTGCCGAAGCACAAGGGCTTGTCCTACTTCGCCTTCCCGATGCACCAACCCGGCGTCGAAGTGCGGCCACTTCGCGAAATGACCGGACATGCCATGTTCAACGAGGTCTTCCTCGCCGACGCGCGGGTCGCTGACGCCGACATGATCGGCGACCTCAACGACGGCTGGCGCGTTGCCAACACGACGCTGATGATCGAGCGGGCCAGCATCGGAGGCGCCGGTGCGGCCGCCCCCAGCGCCGCCATCGCCGGGTCCGTCGCCGGCCACCTCGGTCGGCCGGCCGGCAGTTTCGACAACGAGGCCGTCCGGATGGGTGGAGGAGGCATCGGGCACAAGCGAGTGCGGCAGTTCATCGAACTGGCGCGGAGCAACGGCCGGATCGAGGACCCCTCCGTGCGCCAAGAGATCGCCCGCCTCTACACCATGGTCGAGATCACCGCATGGCACATCGGCCGCACTCGCACCGGGAACGCTGCCACCGGCGGAGAGGGAAACCTGGCGAAGCTCCGCAACAGCGACATGACACGCCTCGCCCGCGAGATCGGCGCATCCATCCTCGGCGCCGGAGCAACCATCACGGGATCCCATTCGCCCACCGCAGGCGACGTGCAGGAGCTCATCGTCTTCTCCCCCGCACCATCGATCTACGGCGGAACCGACCAGGTGCAGCGCAACATCATCGGAGAACGCGTCCTCGGCTTGGCCAAGGAACCTGGGCCGTCGAGCTCCACACCATTCAAGGAACTGCTGCAGAACCCGGCCCGCTGAGCCGTCGAAGGATCCACATTCAGGCTCGCCGCGCACCGGCACAGCGCATCACAAGGAGGGAACACACATGGGAGCGCCAGCACAAGTAGGTTTCTGGGCGATCGCCGACTCCACACCTGAGCGGCTCGCGATCGTCGACGCCGAAGGGTTGACCTGGACCTTCGGCGAGTTGGAGCAACGGTCCAACCAACTGGCGCACGGTCTCCGCGGGCTCGGGCTGCAACGTGGCGACGGTGTGACGATCGTCCTGCCGAACGAGGTGATGTTCGTCGAACTGTACCTGGCAGCGATTCAGATCGGCCTCTACATCACGTGCATCAACTACCACCTCACCGGCCCGGAGATCGCCTACATCGTCAACGACTGCGAGGCGAAGGTGCTCGTCACGCACGAGCGGTACGCCGCCGCTGCGACGGTGGCCGCAGAGAACATCCAGGTTCCTCTCGCTCACCGCTTCGCCGTCGGTCAGATCGCGGGCTTCCGCCCCTACACCGAGATGGCGGTGGGGCAGCCGACGTCGCGTCCCGACGATCGATCGCCTGGGACATCCATGCTCTACACCTCCGGCACCACAGGCCGCCCCAAGGGTGTACGGCGCCCATTGCCGGAAGGCGACCCCAACGCCGCCGCGGCAACAAGTTCGATGCTGTCGATGTTGTTCGACATCGAGCCCGGCGAAGGGGTGCACCTCGTGGCCGGGCCTCTCTACCACGCGGCACCGCTGGCGTTCGGTATGAGTGCGCTGCATCTGGGTCAGACCATGGTCCTGATGGACCGCTGGACCCCGGAGGGGACGCTGCGGTTGATCGAGCAGTGGGGTGTCTCCACCAGCCACATGGTGCCGACGATGTTCCATCGTCTGCTCGCCCTACCCGACGAGGTCCGAGCAGCAGCCGACACGTCGACTTTGCGATCCGTCATCCACGCCGCCGCGCCGTGTCCGGTCGAGGTAAAGCGAAGGATGATCGAGTGGTGGGGCCCGGTGATCTACGAGTACTACGCAGCCACCGAAGGAGGCGGAGCGTACGTGAAGCCAAAGGATTGGCTGCTCCATCCCGGAACTGTCGGCCAGCCCTTCCCCGGCTCAACGTTGAAGATCTTCGACGACGACGGCAACGAGTTGCCGGCCGGTGAGGTGGGCACGGTCTACATGGGCAATGCGCGGGGCGAGTTCGAGTACTACAAGGACGAGGCGAAGACGCGGGCCAGCCGCCGAAATGGGTTGTTCACGGTCGGCGACATGGGGTACATCGATCCGGAGGGATGGCTGTTCCTCTCCGATCGCAAGGCCGACATGATCATCTCGGGAGGCGTCAACATCTATCCGGCCGAGATCGAGGCGACGCTGCTCGGCCATCCCGAGGTGGCCGACGTTGCCGTGATCGGCGTTCCTGACGAGGAGTGGGGCGAGTCGGTGAAGGCGGTCGTGCAGCCCAAGGACCTATCGCGGGCCAGCGACGAATTCGCCGAGGAACTGCTGGCCTGGTGTCGAGAGCACCTGGCACGTTACAAGTGCCCCCGGTCGGTCGACTTTCGGGACGAGTTGCCCAGGTACCCCACCGGCAAGCTCTACAAGCGCCTCCTCCGCGACGAGTACTGGGCTGGCCACACTCGCTCCATCTGAGCGGGCCGACTTCACATACGCGACAGATTGCAGATTATGTTGCATATGTCGCGGACTTCGAAAGGATCACTCACAACATGGCTCACTCGCTTCGCGGTTCCGCTGCAATCGTCGGTGCGGTCGACGCGGTATCGCCCACCGGCAAGCTGAACCGCACCGTCGCTCAACTCGAGGTCGACATGATCGGCGCCGCACTCGCCGACGCCGGGCTGGCAGTCGGCGATGTCGACTGTGTCATGTCGACTAACGGAATGATGGCCTCGCTCGATCTCGCCGAGCGGATCGGTGTCACCGGTCGCTTCACGGACAGCACGATGACCGGTGGATCCAGCTTCGAGGTGCACGTCGAGCACGCTGCCGCGGCGATTGCCGCGGGCCTGTGCGAGGTCGCTGTCATCGTGTACGCGGCAACACCGCGCAGCGGCGCGAACCCGTTCGCCGGGGGATCGTCGGCCGACCGCGGTTCGGCCGCGTTCCAATGGGATCTTCCCTACGGAACCGGGCTGCCGGCGGCCAGCTACAGCTTGGCAGCCCGGCGTCACATGCACGAGTTCGGAACCACGTCCGAACAACTGGCCCAGATCGCCGTGTCGTTCCGGGAGTGGGCGTCGAAGAACCCGAACGCGTACCTGCAGACGCCGATCACCATCGACGACGTGCTCGCCTCACCAGTAGTCGCCGAACCGCTCCACAAGCTCGATTGCTGCCTCGTCACCGATGGCGCCGGAGCACTCGTCGTCACGTCTGCAGAAAGAGCCCGCGATCTCGCCCAACCGCCGGCCTACATCCTCGGCACCGGCACTGCCCACACCCACGGCATGTCGATCAGTCAGATGCCCGACATCACCACCACCGGCGCGGCGATCTCCGGCCCGCAGGCGATGAAGATGGCCGGTGTCATACATGCCGACATCGATGTCGTCGAGTTGTACGACAGCTTTACCATCACCGCTCTGATGACCCTCGAAGACCTCGGGTTCTGCGCGAAGGGCGAGGGCGGAGCCTTCGTCGCCTACGGTCGCCTCGGCCCGGGCGGTTCGCTGCCCGCCAACCCCAACGGTGGCGGACTGTCGGTACGGCACCCCGGGCAGTGCG
>CAZWCU010000012.1:8257-36266 GCA_964632715.1 uncultured Bifidobacterium sp.
CTTCCCTGTGGACAGTGGCGACCGTCAGGTGAGCGACGTCGACGTGGTCCTGGCCAACGGCTGCGGCGGGCTCCCCTCGTGCACGTCCACCATCGTCCTCGGCACCGAAGCCACCATCTAGGAGCCCGACCATGCCCCGCATCGAACCCACCCCCACGCCGTTGTCCCAGCCGTTCTGGGATGCCACACGAGACCGCCGGCTGCTCGCCCAACGATGTGCCATGTGCGATCGGTACGTCTGGTACCCGCGCGAACATTGCCCAGGTTGCCTCCGCAGCGAACTGGAATGGGTCGAGCTGTCGGGAAACGGCACCATTTACACGTTCAACGTGATGCGCAAGCCCGGCAATCCAATGATGGCCGACGCCGTGCCGTACGTCCTGGCGCTGGTCGACCTCGACGAGGGCGTGCGCATGACCACCAACATCGTCCACGTCAGCCCGGAGGAGGTGCGGTGTGGCCAACGCGTTTCGGTCGATTGGAGCATCCAACTCGACGACGGTCGATGTCTGCCCACCTTCGCACCTACTGTTCGATGACCGCCGACGCGCACCTCGCCGATGCGACGGTTGGTCGCGAGGCCGGACCAGGGAAGTGAGGGACCCAGCGGTGCCGGAGGTCGGGATTCAACGTCATGGTCTCGTGGGCGTCGTCGAGATGCGTCGCCCGCCCCACAACCATCTGGGTGACGGCGTGGTCGGTGAACTGGCAGCTGCCTTCGAGGACCTCGATGCCGATCCCGATTGTCGTGCCATCCTGCTCTGCGCCGAAGGAAGGTCCTTCTGCGCCGGCGCCGACTTCTCGGGACGACGTCCCGAGGCCGCGAACTTCGCGGGTGGCCGGGACGACTACGGCGCCCCCGCACACGGTCGAGTCGACGATGTCGGCGCGGGATCGCTGTACCACGAAGCGCTGCGGTTGTTCGCGATCGGCACTCCGGTGATCGCAGCCGTTCACGGCGCAGCGATCGGAGGGGGTCTCGGGCTCACACTGGTCGCGGACCTGCGTGTCACCTGCAGAGAAGCGCGGTGGTCGGTGAACTTCAGCCAGCTCGGCTTCCACCCGGGATTCGCCCTCACATACACATTGCCTGAACTAGTGGGAATCCGTCATGCCCGTCGTCTCTTCTACACCGGGTGCCGCATCGACGGCGCCGAAGCCGCAGCGATCGGACTCGCCGACGAGTGCGTGCCGCAGGACGAGGTTCGGTCACGTGCTCTCGAGCTGGCGGAGGAGATCGCCTCGTCCGCACCCCTTGCCGTTCGGGCCATCAAGGCCACGCTCGGCGGTGATCGTCTGGATCGCCTGCGGCGGGCGACCGACCACGAGCTCGCGGAACAAGTACGCCTGCTCGGAACCGATGACGCGCGCGAAGGCATCGCTGCCTACGCGGAGCGTCGCACACCGAAGTTCGCGGCACGGTGACGGCGTCGATGGATGATGAGAGGATGAGCCGTCGATGAAGAACCTCGATGGAAAGGTCGCGGTGGTCACCGGAGGCGCGAGCGGCATCGGCCGCGCCGTGGCAACAAGGTTCGCCGAGGCGGGGATGCGCGTCGTCCTGGCGGACATCCAGGAGGATGCGCTTGATCGAACCGCGTCCGAGCTCGCAGCAGCAGGCCACCAGGTGATCGGCGTCCGCACTGATGTCTCGGTCGGGGAATCGGTCGAAGCGCTCGCCGCGACAGTCATGGCCGAGTTCGGTGCCGTGCACGTTCTCCACAACAACGCCGGTGTCGGCGTCGGCGGATACCTCTGGACTCATACCCAGCGGGACTGGGAATGGGTCCTCGGTGTGAACCTCTGGGGCGTGATCCACTGCGTCCGTGTGTTCGTGCCGTTGATGATCTCCCAGGGCGAACCGGCCCACATCGTCAACACCGCGTCCATGGCCGGTCTCATCTCCGTGCCCGGTCTCGGTGCGTACAACGTCTCGAAGCACGGGGTCGTCACCTTGAGCGAGACGCTCGAACGCGACCTCCGAATTGCCTGTGCACCGATCGGCGTCTCGGTCCTGTGCCCGGGCCTGGTGACGACCAACATCTTCGAGTCCCACCGAAACCGGCCCGGCGACATATCCGACGAGGGCCAGGATCCCGGGTTGCTGGGGCTCACCGCAGCTGCCGACGGCCCTGCACGAGCCGACGCGCTCGAGTCCTTCGGCACGATGCTCACGCCGGAGCAGGTCGCAACAGCCGTGCTCGAGGGCGTCGTCGACGATCACTTCTACATCCTCACCCACCCCGAACCGGCCCGGTCCCTCGTCCGCTCTCGCGCAGACGACATCATCGAGGCCCGACATCCTTCACCGCTCCGGAGCCGACCGTGACCCATTCCACCTTCCGTCCGTGCAACCCTACGAGCGATCACATGGCAGCGTCGTGAGATCGCCGATGCTTGCTCCTCCGCTGCAGTCGACCATCGACACAGGCAGCGAGCGGTTCCGCCAGAACCGCGACGACGCACTCGAGCAGGTGCAGGTCATCGACGAACTGCTCGCCCAGGCCGAGGCCGGCGGTGGCCCCACCGCGATCGCACGGATGCGCTCACGCGGCAAGATGCCGATCCGCGAACGAATCGCCAATGTCCTCGATCCCGACACTCCGTTCCTCGAGATCAGCGCGCTGGCCGGGTACGGGTCGAGTTACACGATCGGCGGCGGCATGGTGATCGGTATCGGCATCATCGCCGGGACCGAGTGCGTCATCATGGGCAACGACCCATCCGTCCTCGGAGGGGCGCTCACTCCGTATTCCGGCAAGAAGTGGTCGCGGGCGATCGAGATCGCCCGCGACAACCGCATCCCCTACGTGAGTTTCGTCGAATCCGCCGGCGCGGATCTCCGCATGGGCGGTGCCGGCAACGAAGGCCCGATGACCCAGACGACGCATTTCGCCGAGAGCGGCCGCCCGTTCTACGAGATGATTGAACTGTCCAAGCTGGGCATCCCATCCGTCTGCGTGGTGTTCGGGTCCTCCACCGCCGGCGGCGCCTATCAGCCCGGTCTGTCCGACTACGTGATCGTGGTCAAGGAGCAGTCGAAGATCTTCCTGGCGGGCCCACCGTTGGTGAAGATGGCCACTGGCGAGGATTCCGACGATGAGACTTTGGGTGGCGCGACGTTGCACGCCGAGACCTCCGGACTCGGTGACTACTTCGCCGACGACGAGATGGATGCGTTGCGCTTGTGCCGCGAGGTGGTCTCGCATCTCAATCGGCAGAAGCCGGGGCCGCTGGCGGCATCCGTTGTCGACGAACCCGTCCACGACTCCGAGGAACTCCTCGGGCTCGTCAGCCGCGACCTCCGGCAGCCCGTCGACGTACGCGACGTCATCGGCCGCGTCGTCGACGGTTCGCGCTTCGAGGAGTTCAAGCAACGCTGGGGTCCGACGATGGTCTGCGGTTGGGCCTCGATTCACGGCTATCCGGTCGGGATCCTCGGCAACAATGGCGTCATCTATCCCGACGCTTCCCAGAAGGCAGCCCATTTCATCCAGCTGTGCAATCAGATCGACGTGCCGCTGGTGTTCCTGCAGAACGTCACCGGGTACATGGTCGGACGGGACTTCGAGGCGGACGGGATCGTCAAGAAGGGTTCGCAGATGATCAACGCTGTCACCAACTCGACGGTGCCGCACCTCACCGTGATCATCGGTTCCAGCTATGGCGCAGGCACGTACGGGATGTCCGGGCGCGCCTTCGGCAATCGATTCACGTTCATCTGGCCGACCGCCAAGATCGCGGTCATGGGGCCCAAACAGATCGCCGGTGTCATGTCGATCGTCCGCCGCACTCAAGCCGCCCGAAAGGGCATCGAGTTCGATGAGGAGGAGGACACGGCGATCGTGGCAATGGTGGAAGCAGCGCAGGAGAAGAGCTCGCTGGCACTCGCCGCCACCGGTGCCATCAGCGACGACGGGATCATCGACCCCCGAGACACCCGCACCATCCTCGGACTCTGCCTCTCCGTGGTCCGTAACCGCCCTATCGAGGGCGCCGAGACCTACGGAGTCTTCCGACTGTGAGCAGGCCCATCACCTCTGTCCTGGTCGCCAACCGCGGCGAGATCGCCCGGCGCGTCTTCCGGACTGCCCGCAGCATGGGCATTCGATGCATCGCCGTGTACGTCGATGCCGACGCGGACGCGCCGTTCGTCACCGAGGCCGACGAGGCGATCCGGCTCGACGACGGTGGCTACCTCGACGCGAGCTCGATCATTACCGCAGCAAGGTCGGCCGGCGCCGACGCCGTTCATCCCGGCTACGGCTTCCTATCCGAGAACGCAGAATTCGCCCGCAAGGTCACCGAGGCCGGCATCATCTGGGTGGGGCCGACACCGGACGTGATCGAAGCGATGGGCGACAAGCTCGCCGCAAAGCGGATCGCCGTGGCGGCCGGAGTGCCGACGCTGCCCTCCTCGGATGATCCGTCGAATTCGGACGCTGTCGGGTTCCCGTTGCTCGTCAAGGCCGCCGCCGGTGGCGGTGGCAAGGGAATGCGCATCGTCGAGTCCGCCGCCGATCTCGACACGTCGGTCGCCTCGGCCCAACGTGAGGCGACGAACGCTTTCGGAGACGGCCGGGTTTTCCTCGAGCGGTACGTGCCCCGCGCCCGGCACATCGAGATCCAGATCCTCGGCGACGCGCACGGCGGGCTTGTGCATCTCGGCGAACGCGAGTGCTCGATCCAGCGTCGTCACCAGAAGATCATCGAGGAGAGCCCGTCGCCTGCGGTCGACGGGCCGCTCCGGGCGGCGATGGGTACCGCTGCGCTCAGCCTCGCGGCGAATCTGGGCTACCAGTCGGCCGGCACCGTCGAGTTCCTGTTTGACGACGCGACCGGCGAGTTCTTCTTTCTGGAGGTGAACACCCGTCTCCAGGTGGAGCATCCGGTCACCGAAGCCGTGACCGGGATCGACCTGGTCCGCGAACAGTTCCGGATCGCCGCAGGCGACACATTGGGCTACGACCAGACCGCTGTCACCTTCACAGGGCACGCCATCGAGGCCCGACTCTACGCCGAGGACCCGTCCAACGGGTTCCTTCCCGCGACCGGGACGTTGACCGCGTATGTCGAGCCCTCGAACCCAGAGGTGCGCTGGGACAGCGGCGTCGAGGCCGGATCGGTGGTCGGCGTCCGTTTCGACCCCATGCTCGCCAAGGTCATCGCACACGCCCCGACACGGGCGGAGGCAGCAGGGCGACTCGCGTTGGCGCTTGATCGACTCCACATCGGTGGCGTCGTCACCAACCGTGCCTTCCTCGCGGCCACACTTCGCCATGAAGCGTTCCTCTCCGGCGCCACCACGACCGACTTCATCGAACGAACCGCACGGGAACGGGCGCCGAGCCCCGACGACGCCGCAGAACGTCGAGCGGCCGTGGCCGCTGCCCTCTGGATACAGGGCAGGAACCGCCACGAAGCCCCGGTCTGGGAAGGCCTGCCCTCTGGTTGGCGCAATGGCCCGATGCCACCGCAGTCGGTGTCGCTCCGGCACGGCGATGAGGTGCTCGTCATCAGGTATCACTTCCGGCGTGATGGCGCAGTCACGCTCGTTGGCGGCGAAGGAGGAGGAGGAGGAGGAGGAGGAGATCACGGACTCGCCCGCATCCACAACTGGAGGGTCGACGGAATCGATATCGAGATCGACGGTCGTCGCAGCGACGTGCGGGTCACCGACGACGGTGCTCGGATCCATGTGCAGTCGCTGCACGGGACGCTCACCTTCGATGTGCTCCCGCGCTTCACACCCCCCGCCGGGGACGACATCGGCGGCGGTGGACTGTCCGCCCCGATGCCTGGTGCCGTGCTGGATGTGCGGTGTGCTGTCGGGGACTCCGTCGCCGCCCGACAGGTGCTGGTCGTGCTCGAAGCAATGAAGATGGAGCACCATGTCAGCGCGCCATTCGATGGGGTCGTCAGCGAGGTCCGAGTGCAGATCGGCGATCAAGTCCAAAGTGGTGCGGTGCTGCTCGTCATCGAGGCGCACATCGGAGGCGATCTCTGATGGCCGACCCGATCCGCATCGCCAACTGCTCCGGATTCTACGGCGACCGCCTGGCCGCGGCCCGCGAGATGGTCGATGGCGGACACATCGATGTGCTCACCGGCGACTGGCTGGCCGAACTCACCATGCTCATCCTCCAGCGGACACGTGCCAAGCACCCGCGCGGCGGGTACGCACGTAGCTTCGTGACACAGATGGAGCAGGTGATGGGTACTTGCCTCGACCGTGGCATCAAGGTGGTGTCGAACGCCGGGGGCCTCGACCCCGACGCGTGCGCGGAGGCAGTTGCCGAGGTGGCCGGAAGGCTTGGCCTTTCGCCGACCATCGCGTACGTCAACGGCGACGACATCCTTGGCCGACTCGACGAGTTCGTCGCTGCGGGGATCGACCTTGCTCACTTCGACACCGGCGAGCCCATCGGCGACACGTCTCGGTTCATCACCGCGAACGCCTATCTCGGTTGCTGGGGCATCGTCGAGGCCTTGAACCGTGGCGCAGACATCGTCGTCACTGGACGCACGACCGACGCAGCCGTCGTGTGCGGCCCGGCAGCCTGGCACCACGGCTGGGCGCGTGACGATTGGGACCAGCTCGCCGGAGCCGTCGCCGCCGGGCACATCATCGAGTGCGGCACACAGGCGACCGGCGGCAACTATTCGTTCTTCACCGAGGTCGATGGACTCGTTCATACCGGGTTCCCCTGGGCGGAGGTCGCATCCGACGGTTCGTCGGTCATCGGCAAACACGACGGGACCGGCGGGCAGGTCTCGGTTGGTACTGTCACCTCCCAACTGCTGTACGAGATCGCGTCGCCGGCATACCTCGGCCCCGACGTCACGGCCAGGTTCGACACCATCGAGCTGGACCAGGTCGGTCCAGATCGTGTCCGGGTCAGCGGCACGAAGGGCGAGCCACCGCCGACGACGCTGAAGGTGGCGATGAACGAGGTCGGCGGATTCCGCAACGAGGTCGGCATCGGCCTCGTGGGGCTCGACATCGATGCCAAGGCCGCGTTGGTCGAGGCTGCCTTCTGGGCGGCGCTCCCGTACCAGCCGTCCGACTACGCGAGCGTGTCCACACGTCTGGTACGCACCGACAAGGCCGACCCCGCCACGAACGAAGAGGCGACCGCCGTGTGGCGCCTCTCGCTCAAGGATCCCGACGAGCGCAAGGTCGGTCGCGTCGTGTTCAACGCCACGGTCGAACTCGGCCTGTCCACGATCCCAGGCTTCACCGGAATCGGCGGCGGCGGCCAACAGGCCCAGCCCTACGGCGTGTACCGGCCGGCGGTGGTGCCAGCTGATCTCGTACCGCAACACGTGGTCGTGCTGGGCGGCGACCGGACGGTGGTCGACTCGGTGGCGCCGTACCCCGACCGGACGATCGATGTCGATCCCCGTCCCGGCCCCACCATCAGTGCCCCGACCGCACCGACGCGGCGAGCGCCCATCGGGACCATCATCGGCAGCCGTTCGGGCGACAAGGGCGGCAACGCAAACCTCGGCGTGTTCGCCCGGTCCGACGAAGCATGGGCGTGGCTCGATCAGTTCCTCACCCTCGACAAGCTCCGCGAGCTGCTCCCCGAAACCGCCGCCTACGTCATCGATCGTCATCGACTCCCTTCGATCCGATCCCTGAACTTCGTCATCCACGGGCTGCTCGAGGAAGGCGTCGCGGCTTCCACTCGCCGCGACCCCCAGGCGAAGAGCCTCGGCGAGTGGCTTCGCGCACGATTCGTCGACATCCCCACCTCTCTCCTGCAAGGAACTTGACCATGGACTTCGATTTCCCACCCGACGACGACCCGCGACGGCTCGCGATCCGCCAATGGATCGCCAGCCATCCCGATGCCACGATGGCCGAGACCGCCGAGGCCGGTTTCGTGATGCCTCACTGGCCACAGCCATGGGGCATCGAGGCCGATCCGATGCATCAGCTGATCATCGACGAGGAGTTCGACCGAGCTCAGATCCACCGGCCGGTCGGCATCGGCATCGGTTGGGCTGCGCCCACGATCCTGCTTGCCGGCACGGAGGCGCAGAAGGCGGAGTACCTCCCCCGGATCCTGTCAGGGGAGGATCAGTGGTGCCAGCTCTTCAGCGAGCCGGATGCCGGTTCCGACCTGGCATCGCTGCGTACGAGCGCCGTTCGCGACGGCGACACCTACGTCCTCAACGGCTCGAAGATCTGGACGAGCGGCGGTCACAACAGCCGCTACGGCATCCTGATCGCCCGGACGGATCCTTCGGCTCCGAAGCATCGAGGGATCAGCTACTTCATCTGTCCGATGGACCTGCCGGGCATCACGCTCACTCCCATCATCGACATGACCACTGCACATTCGTTCAACCAGGTCTTCTTCGACGACGTCCGTCTGCCGGCCGACCTGCTCGTCGGTGTCGAGAACGACGGATGGCGTCTCACCAAGGCCACGCTCTCCAACGAGCGCGTGATGCTGTCGTCGGCCGGATCGTTGTGGGGCGCCGGGCCGTCCGCCGCCGACCTCATCAATCTCGTCCGCGCCGACGGCGGGCAGGAGGATCCGCTTCTCCGCCAGCGCCTCGCCCGGCTCCACTGTGAGTCCGAGGTGCTCCGCCTCAACCGCCTGCGAACGCTTTCGGCTCGGCTCAAGGGCCGAACCCCTGGCCCAGAGGCCTCGATCCAGAAGGCGATGGCAGATGAACACGGTCAGCACGTCATGGAGCTGGCCAAGGATCTCGTCGGGGCTGACGGGCTGCTCGAGGGCTCCGGCCCGGTGGGCCCAGTACCCGAGGACGCGCGCACCGGCGCGACAGAGATCCGACTCCGAGGACACCAGTTCCCCGGCGTCGACCCGATCTGGCACTACGGGTTCCTCTTCTCCCCGGCCTTGACGGTGGGCGGGGGAACGTTCGCGATCCAGCGCAACATCATCGGGGAGTTGGTCCTCGGTCTCCCCCGCGAGCCGAAGGCCGACCGATGAACGATCTTGCCACCATCGCATCCGACCTCCTGGCCGAGCAGGAATCGCTCGACCGCGTGGTCGCCGATCTGTCCGACGAGCAGTGGCGCACGCCGACCGCCAGCCCGCGCTGGAGTGTTGCCGACCAGATCGGACACCTGACCTACTTCGACGGCACTGCGACACTCGCGATCGAGGATCCTGACGGCTTCCGGGCCAGCATCGACGCGCTCATGGCTGCTGGCGACGGGATCGAAGCACTGACCCTCTTCCGCCACCTCTCGCCCGACGGACTGATGGCGACGTGGCGCGACCACCGACGTCGGCTGGCCGCAGCGGCATCCACGCTCGCCGAGGGCGCGCGTGCCCTGGTACGGGCCGTCGATGAGCGGAAGATCGTTCCTCACCGCCCGCCTGATGGAGTGCTGGGCGCACGGCACCGACATCGTCGACGCGGTGCAAGGGCACCGACCCCCCACCGACCGGCTCCGTCACGTCGCGCAGATCGGCTTCATCACCCGCGGATGGACGTATGCGAACCGTGGCGAAGCGGTGCCCGAGGGCGCCATCCGGGTCGTGCTCGAAGCGCCTTCCGGCGAGACATGGACCTTCGGTCCCGAGACCGCGGCAGCCAGCGTCACCGGCACCGCCGAACAGTTCTGTCAGGTCGTCACCCAACGCCGACACGTCGACGATACCGACGTCGTCGTGATCGGCGGCATCGCCGCCGACTGGCTCGCCAAGGCGCAGGCCTACGCCGGCCCACCGAGCACCGGCCCGGCACCACGAGGCAGGAACTGATGTCCGTCGTCCGCAGCGTGACCAACGGCGGCGTGTGCACCGTCACGCTGTGCGACGAGGCGAACCGCAACGCCCTGGGCCAACAGTTGGTCAGCGAGATGATCGCCGCCTTCGAGTCGGCCGAGGCAGACGACGACGCCCGTGTCATCGTGCTCACCAACGAGGGCCGCACGTTCTGCGCCGGTGCGAACCTGGCGGAGCGTTCAGCAGGGCCTGATGATGCTCCACCCGCAGCGACCACCCCGATGCACCTGTTCGAGCGCTTCGCCCGTTCGCCGAAACCCTATGTCGGTCGCATCGCCGGACACTGTGTGGCGGGCGGCATGGGGCTCGCCGCGGCGATGGACATCTCCGTGACAGTGGACGACGTCAAGTTCGGCTTCACCGAGGTCCGCATCGGCGTCGCGCCGGCGATGATCTCAGTGGTCTGCCTGCCGAAGATGCGCGGTGCCGACGCCCGAGCCGCGTTCCTGCGCGGCAACAGGTTCGACGGAGCCGAAGCCGCACGACTCGGTCTCGTCAATCTCGCTGTTCCGCGGAGTCGACTCGACGACGAGGTCGACCTCATCGTCGAGGACCTGCTGGCGGCGAGCCCGAACGCCTTGGCCGTCAGCAAGCAGCTACTCGCGGCTGTCCCCATGATGCCGACAGACGAGGCGTTCGAGTGGACGTCGAAGGTGTCCGCTGAGCTCTTCGCCACCGACGAGGCGCGCGAGGGCATGACCGCGTTCCTCGAGAAGCGACCACCATGGTGGGTGAGATCGACACCAGCCAGGCGACCTGACGACGCGTGAAGACCTGAACGTCGAGCACCGGTCCAAGAGAGATTGCATTCGACTGTCTCCGACAGCTGCTCCTGTACGGCTCAGGTGTGCAGCATGGGGGCTCCATCCAACTTGCAGAGGATGCGATCGATCTGTCGCAGATCGTCCTTCGTCCAGGCGTCTCCCCGGTCGTCTCGAGCCATGAAAGTCAGTCGGCGCATCACCACGAGTTCCGGGTACGTGAGTGCCACGATGTAACGATCTCGGTTCACCACCACCGGACTGTCACCTCGATCACTGGCCCGCACTCCGACCCGTCGGATCCTCGCGCACCGACGGACAGCCGGGAGATCCTGACGTCAAGTCGTCTCCCAGCCTCACGTTCGCCTCGACGCGAGCCGAGACGTTGGTCCCTCATCATCACCCACTTTGCTCGCATACGACAACATGTAGCTATTGTCGCAAAGCGCATCCGCTCAATCACTATTGGTCGGTGTCCGCGACAGACGTTTGCTGGTAAGGGAATCTGGCTCGCACGGGCGCCGTCAACACATCGGCTCGTCACTCAGATGTGCGACAGAGCACTCCATTCGTCTTGACCCGGCGCGGCGATGCGGCCAGACTTGGCGTTGACGTTGCCGAGGAAGGGGATCTCGGGAGCCATTCACGCAGGTGCGGGGCCATCACGGTCGGCGACACCACATGCCGGCCCGGCTAGATGCCGGCGGGAGGAAAGCGATCGTGTACCCAGGCGCTCATGCAGCAACCCGACCGGACCACCCAGCGGTGATCATGGGTCGTTCCGGCGAGGTCGTGACCTACCGGCAACTCGACGAGCGTTCGAATCAGTTGGCCCGACTGTGGCGGGAGCGAGGCTTGGTCACCGGTGATCACGTCGCCATCTTCAGCGAGAACCAGCCGCGGTTCTTCGAGGTCATGTGGGCAGCGCTGCGATCCGGTCTGTATGTGACGACGATCAACAGTTACCTCTCGGCTGAGGAGGTCGGCTACATCCT
The DNA here is from genome assembly GCA_964632715.1 of uncultured Bifidobacterium sp. Classification (GTDB taxonomy): domain Bacteria; phylum Actinomycetota; class Acidimicrobiia; order Acidimicrobiales; family Ilumatobacteraceae; genus UBA668. The sequence goes on from CAZWCU010000012.1 coordinate 19,787, forward strand.
CCAGGACTCTGGGGCTCGATCGCTCGTCACCACGTCCGAGATGGCCAAGATTGCGAGCGCTGCGATGCAGCATGCGACGGGATGCGTCGTCCCGTTGCTGATCGGCGATGCAGATCCGCGATTCGAGCCATACGCCGACGCGATCGGTTCGATGTCCACCGATCCACTCGACGAACAGCCAGCGGGCGAGATGATGTTGTACTCCTCGGGAACGACGGGCCGTCCGAAGGGTGTCAAGCGTCCGCTCAGCGGCAAGTCGGTCGCCGACGGAATGCTGATCGCAGGGCTGGTGAGCGGCGTGTTCGGGATGAGCGGCGAGTCCACATACCTGTCACCCGCTCCCTTGTACCACTCGGCACCGATCGGGTTCAGTCTTGGCGTTCAGTCACTGGGAGGGACGGTCGTCGCGATGGAGAAGTTCGACCCGGTCGACGCGCTCCATCTCATCGGCAAGCATGCGATCACTGAATCTCAATGGGTGCCGACCATGTTCATCCGGATGCTGAAGCTCGACGCGGAGCAACGATCCGGGTTCGATGTCTCGTCGATGCGGGTCGCGATCCATGCCGCGGCACCGTGTCCTGTGGCCGTCAAGCAGCAGATGATGGATTGGTGGGGTCCGGTGCTGTGGGAGTACTACGCGGGCACGGAGTTGAACGGCTTCTGCCTGGTGCGTCCCGACGAATGGTTGGCCAGGCCGGGGACTGTCGGACGGCCGTTGATCGGATCGATCCACATCCTCGACGAAGCGGGCGACAACCAACCTGCGAATGTGCCCGGCACGATCTACTTCGGTGACGGGCCCGCCTACGAGTACCACAACGCCCCCGAGAAGACCGAGAGCGTGAAGGACCCACGAGGCCGCGGCTGGACCACCCTGGGTGATGTCGGATACGTCGATGACGAAGGATGGCTGTACCTCACGGACCGCCAGGCGTTCATGATCATCTCCGGCGGTGTGAACATCTATCCGCAGGAGATAGAGGACTGTTTGGTGTTGCACCCCAAGGTTGCCGATGTCGCCGTGTTTGGGATTCCCGACGACGAGATGGGCGAAGCGGTGCATGCCGCGGTGCAACCTGCAGAGGGCATTGCCGGCGACGAGGCACTCGCCGTCGAACTGAGGTCACACGTGCGCGAGCACATCGCCCACTTCAAGTGCCCGCAGCGCTTCGAGTTCCACGACGAGCTCCCCCGGCTCCCGACCGGCAAGCTGTACAAGAACAAGCTGAGGTCACCGCACTGGGATAACCGCGATCGCGATATCTGATGATCCGACAACACACCGTGACCAAACCCGACGAGGAGACCCACCGATGAAATTCGACGTGATGACCGGAGGCCTGCCGCTTCGCTCGATGGCTGCATTCGCCCAGGACGCCGAGCGCGCCGGCTTTTCGGGAATCGTGGTCACCGAGGGCGGGCGCACCGCATACCTCGGCTGCGGCGCCGCTGCACTCGCCGCCGACATCGACATCCTCACTGGTGTCGCGGTCGCCTTTCCGCGCAGCCCGATGGTGACAGCGGAGATCGCGTGGGAGCTGGCCGAGGCGACCGGCGGTCGCTTTCGTCTGGGGCTCGGCACACAGGTCCGCGCCCACATCACACGCCGCTACGGCTCTGACTTCGAGCACCCCGGCCCACGGCTCAAGGAGTATGTGCTTGCGATGCAGGCGATCTTCCGTGCGTTCCGGGGCGACGAGCCGCTGGCGGTCGATGGCGAGTTCTACCACCTCGACCTGCTCCCAGCGCAGTGGTCACCTGGGCCGATCAGCACACCGAACCCGCCGATCGACGTCGCTGCCGTGAACCCGTGGATGCTCCGCATGGCCGGCGAGGTCGCCGACGGTGTGCACGTCCATCCGCTCAACCACCCCACCTACCTCCGGGAGACGGTGATCCCCAACCTCAACGAGGGTGCCACCAAGGCGGGCCGCTCCGCCGAGGATCTGGAGATCATCGTCCCCGCGTTCATCGTCCCTATCGACGACGACGAAGCGCGCTGGCGCAACTTCGCACGGATGCAGGTCGCGTTCTACGGATCAACACCCAACTATGCGTTCATCTTCGAGCAGCTGGGTTTCGACGGAACCACCGACCGCATTCGCGAGCGGCAACGCGCCCGCGACCTTGCGGGTATGGCCGCCGAGGTGTCCGACGAACTGCTCGACCACTTCGTGGTCACAGGCCCGCGCAGCGAACTCGCCGACAAGATCCTGGAGCGCTACCAGGGGCTCGCGACGAGAGTCGTCAGCTACTTCGGGGGCCTCGACTGGACGAACGACCCGTCGGCCTTGAACGCATGGGCCGATGTGGCTCGAGGTGTCACGAACCCATGACGGCACCACATGGGCTCGATCATGACGTAGTGGTCGTCGGAGCCGGCTTCGCGGGCCTGTATCAGTTGCACCGGCTGCGAGCGTTGGGATTCTCGACGGTGTTGCTCGAAGCCGGCTCCGGGCTCGGTGGAATCTGGCACTGGAACTGCTACCCCGGCGCCCGGGTCGACTCGCATGTGCCCGTCTACGAGTTCTCCGACGAAGAGCTGTGGAGGGACTGGTACTGGGACGAGCGATTCCCGGACTGGACAGCGCTTCGTCGGTACTTCCAGTACGTCGACGACAAATGGGATCTGAGCCGCGACATCCGCTTCGACACCCGGCTCGACACGGCCACGTGGGACGAAGCGGCCACCTGCTGGAACCTCACCACACGGAACGGGCAGTCCCTTCGAGCCCGGTTCCTGGTGCTCTGCACCGGCTTCGCGTCCAAGGCCTACATCCCCGACCTGCCCGGGCTGGACGATTACGAGGGCCAATGCCATCACACAGCGCACTGGCCTCAGGAAGGTGTCGACATGACGGGACTGCGCGTCGGTGTCATCGGCACGGGCGCCAGCGGGGTCCAGGTGATCCAGGAAGCGGCGAAGATCGCCGCGTCGGTCACCGTGTTCCAGCGAACACCGATCCTCGCGCTCGCCATGCAACAACACCGCCTCACGCGCACCGACCAGGACGAGGCGAAGGCTCTATACCCGGGCATCTTCCGAACCCGCACCGAAACCTTCGCCGGCTTCGACATCATCCGACGCGAAGAGTCTGCGCTCGCGGTCTCCGATGACGATCGTCGCTCCGGTTTCGAACAGATGTGGCAAGCGGGCGGATTCAACTTCTGGGCCGGCAACTTCGCCGATGTCATGACCGACGAGGCCGCCAACCGCACCGCCTACGACTTCTGGCGCGACAAGGTCCGCGCCCGCGTGAACGACCCGGCAGTCGCGGAGTTGCTCGCCCCGACCGAGCCGCCGCACCCGTTCGGCGTCAAGCGACCGTCGCTCGAGCAGACCTACTACGACGCGTTCAACCAGCACAACGTGACCCTGGTCGACCTGAAGACCACACCCATCGAGCGCATCACGACGACCGGGGTTCGGACGACACAGATCGACTACGACATCGACCTGCTCGTCATGGCGACCGGGTTCGACGCGGTCACCGGCGGTCTCACCAGCATCGACATCCACGGACGAGCCGGCACCACCTTGAAGGACTACTGGGCCCGCGGGGTCCGCAGCCACCTCGGCCTCGCCAGCGCGGGTTTCCCGAACCTGATCTATCTCTACGGACCGCAGAGCCCGTCAGGTTTCTGCAACGGGCCGACCTGCGCAGAGGTCCAAGGTGGCTGGGTCGTACAGCTGCTCAACGACCTGAGAGATCAAGGTGTCACACGCATCGAAGCAACGCCGCATGCGGAGGATTCTTGGCGTGACTTGGTGCGAACGATCGGGGACATGACGTTGTTCGACAGAGCCGACTCCTGGTACGTCGGAGCCAACATCCCCGGCAAACCTCGCGAACTGCTGAATTTCCCCGGCGGCGTCCCGTTCTACGCGGAGTCGTGCCGAGTATGCGCAGCAGACGGATACAGCGGCTTCGAACTGGTCTGACGACGCGACAAGCAGGTCGAAGGCCGGGCGAGTACCACCGTGTCGAGACCTGCGATGAATCGTTCCAGCAGATCGGCGAGGCGTCGGCGGTCACCACTGTCGAAACCATCGAGTGCCTCGCCCACCGCAGAGAGTCGTCGCATCGCAAGCCGCTTCTGCATGGCGCGCCCATCCTGGCTTGCACGGACCACCGTCATTCGCTTGTCAGTCCGATGCGTGCTCCGCTCCGCCAGACCCGCGTCGACGAGCCGGGCAATGGCTCTCGTTGCCGTGGACGGCTCGATGCACAGCGCCATCGCAAACTCGTGCATGGTCCACTCACCATGCTGGACGAGGAGATCAAGAGTGTCCATCTGCCCCAGGTCGAGCTGTGGTTCGGTCGGCGCCCACGCGTACCGGCGCATTCCGCGTGCCGCTGGACCACGGCGAAGAGTCCGCCAGGCGATGGCAATGCGCTCCGCGTCGTGCTGACGACGGCTCGGACGGATCCTGCGCCTCGCGATGAGAGTTGTTCGGGTGGTCACGTAGCCCTCCGTTGTGCAACGCATCACTTGATCCCGTAGCTTAGACGTATCGTCCAATCGTCACGTTCAACCATCGGGAGTCATGGATGCAAGAGTCATCAATCGTCGGCACGGCGACAGCGCCCGACGAACGGTTCGGAGTGACCGATGCACGGATCCGTGCCGCCACGCTGCTCCGCCGACTCGGTCACGGCTTCGTGCGCCACGATGCCCGGGATGAACTGTTCGAGCAGTTGATCGACGCGATCCTGCCGGTGGTCGAGCAACTCGAGACTGGTAGCGAACGCGATCGCTCTTTGATGAGCATGGGTGACGGGCCGTCAATGTTCGGCGAACCGCCCGCCGACGGTGAACGGCTCTCGCACTTTCCCGACTGTGTCGTGTCCGGCGCCGCGAATCCGATGGGCGTCGCGATCGAGGTTCACTGTGACAACGGCGATGCGGTTGCGGAGACGGTGTTGGGTGCTGCCTTCGAAGGTGCGCCTGGCCGAGCTCACGGTGGCGTGGTCGCGGCGATCTTCGATGACGTGATGGGGTACGTGTTGTCGATCCACAAGGTGCCCGCATTCACAGGTCGGTTGACGGTCACCTATCGATCGCCGACGCCCATTGGCGCGCCGCTCATCTTCCGTGCACGTTTGGATCAGCGCGAGGAACGAAAGCTGCACATCTCCGCGACGGCGCACACACGCGACGGCCTGGAGTTGATCGCCGAGGCGACAGCGACGTTCGTCGTCATCCCGATCGAGCGATTCATGCCGGGTTTCACGGGCGTGCAGGAATGATCGATCGCTCGGCGACTGCGGTACGACCGTTACCGGACGAGTTGGCGGATCGGATCGATCTCGCTGCGCCGGTGTTTGCCGACAATGGGCTCGACGCAACCCGGATCGATGATCTCGCCAAGGCGACTGGGATTCCACGCGCCACGCTCTACTACTACTTCCCTGGCAAGGAACACATTCTCGCCCACCTTCTCTCGCGAACCCTGCGTCAGATGACGGCCACGCTGTCCGACGTCGCGGCCGAGCCCGGCACGGGACGCGAACGGTTGGCTCGACTGGTGCGAGCGCATCTGGTGTTCATCGGCGAGCACGGCCCGACCTACCGGTTGTTGTTCGCCGAACTGGGCCGGGCGGCTTCGCTGGTCGACATCGCTGCAGGCGTCGATGTGGCGATCCTTTCACCGATCCGGCAGGCGCTCCGTGACGGCCACAACGACGGGTCACTTCACATCGACGACGTCAGCGCCGCCGCGTCCGTCGTCTACGGCGCAGTCCTGGTGACGGGCATGCAGCACCTTCTGCTCGGCACCAGCGGAGACCTTGCCAACCGCGCCGACGCAATATCGAACGTCATTCTGCGAGGAATCGGCGGGAAGCCAACACCGCGGCAAAGCCGACGAACGACCACTGGAGGGACCTGATGGCCACGACCGACAACCTGATCACCGAGGCCGCCGACAACGTGCTTGTCGGCTTGTTCAGCGACCCAGCCGTTCGTGCCGATCCGTACCCCGCGTACCGGCAGCTGCGCGAGACGGCACCGGTGCACCACAGCGCAGTCCTGCCGCTGTGGGTCGCGACCCGCTATGACGACTGCGGCACGGTGTTGCGCGATCCTCGGTTCGGTAAGAGCGACGAAGTGCAGCGCATCTTTGGGTCGTCTGCGCAGAGCGCTGATCGGGAGGTGCCGATCATCTCGCGCTACTCGATGCTGCGGATGAACCCACCCGACCACACCCGGATGCGAAGTCTTGTCGCCCGCGAGTTCACGCCCCGGCGGGTCGATGAGTTGCGTCCGGCGGTCGAAGCGATGGTCGATGAGATCCTCGATCAGCTCGCCGACGCTGGCGGCGGTGATGTCATGGACGTGCTTGCTTTCCCTTTGCCGGTGCGAGTGATCGGCGAGCTCCTCGGTGTCCCGATCGAGGACCGTGAGCAGTTCCGCTGGATCGTGCGCGACGCGGCCGGCGCGCTCGAGCCGATGGCAAGCGCTGAGACGATCGCCGCCGCTGAGACCGCGAGCAACACGATGAACGACTACTTCCGGTCGCTCATCGCCGAGCGGCGGAATCGGCACTCCGATGATCTGATCGGTGGGTTGATCGGGGTCAGTGATGGCGGAGACCGACTGTCCGAGAACGAGTTGGTCGCGACGATCGTGTTGTTGTTCGCGGCCGGGTTCGAGACCACCACCAACCTCATCGGCAACGGCCTGATCAGCCTGCTCCGCAACCGGGACCAGATGCAGCTGCTGCGGAGCGACCCCACCCTCGGACATGGCGCAGTGGAGGAGATGCTGCGCTACGAGAGCTCGGTTCAGCTCGACGCGCGGACCGCGCTCGAGGAAACCGACATCGCGGGTCACCACATCGACGCCGGCCAGGTCGTGCTGACCTTGCTCGGCGCCGCCAACCGCGACCCCGACCGTTATCAGGACCCGGACCGTTTCGACATCACCCGAACAGGCACCCAGCACCTCAGCTTCGCCGCCGGCATCCACTACTGCCTCGGCGCGCCACTGGCCCGACTCGAGGGCGAAGTTGTGTTCGAACGACTGCTCGCCCGTTTTCCCACCATCGACGCCGACACGACTCCCGTGTGGCGTCCGAGCCTCACCCTGCGCGGCTTGGAGACGTTGCAGGTGACTGTCCGGTGAACACGACGGTGTCGGCAGGGCAGATGCCGGATCTGACGCACCGCGAACGCACCATCGTCATCATCGGGCTGATGACCGGCCTGCTGCTCGCAGCGCTCGACCAGACGATCGTGGCGACCGCGCTCCCGACGATTGTTGGCGAGTTCGGCGGCATCAATCACCTGTCGTGGGTCGTCACCGCATACTTGTTGGCCTCGACGGCGAGCATGCCGCTGTGGGGGAAGATCTCCGACCTCTACGGCCGCAAACGCATCTACCAGACCGCGATCGTGCTGTTCCTCATCGCGTCGATGTTGTGTGGCCTGTCGCAGTCGCTGTGGCAGCTGATCGCGTTCCGCGCACTGCAAGGCATCGGTGGCGGCGGGTTGATGTCACTGACGTTCACCATCGTCGGCGACATCGTCCCACCACGCGAACGTGGCCGCTACACCGGCTACCTCACCGGCACCTTCGCCTTGGCCAGTGTGCTCGGCCCACTCATCGGCGGTCTGCTCACCGATCACTTCTCGTGGCGTTGGGTGTTCTACGTGAACATCCCGATCGGGATCGCCGCGCTTTTCGTCACCGGCGTCGTGTTGCGTCTCCCATTCCACACGACACCCCACCGGCTCGACTTCACTGGCTCTGGACTCCTGGTGCTGTCGGTGGTGGCGTTGCTGTTGGCCACCGCGTGGAGCAGCGACGAGTACGGATGGGGCTCACCGCTCACTGTTGGCCTCTACCTGCTCGCCGTCGTCGCTGGCGCCGTGTTCATCTGGTGGGAACGACGAGTCGCCGAACCGGTCATCCCGCTGCGCATGTTCAACCGGCCCGGTTTCAGCTCGTCGGTGTCGATGGCGTTCCTCGCCGGCGCGGCGATGTTCGGAGCGATCGTCTACCTCCCGCTGTTCTTCCAAGGCGTCCAGGGTCGCCAAGCCACCAACGCCGGGCTGTTGCTCCTTCCGTTGATGCTGGCATTGATGGTCGCATCGCTCGTCGTCGGTCGCCTGACGACACGCACCGGCCGTTACAAGATCTTCCCGATCGTCGGGACCATCGTCGCCGCCGGCGGACTGTGGTTGCTGTCCACCATGGGTCCAGCCACCGGGCGGGTCGCGTCATCGATGTGGATGATCGTGCTCGGCCTCGGCGTCGGCGCGACCCTGTCGGTGCTCACCATCGCGGTGCAGAACGCTGTCGAGATGCGCGACCTCGGCGCCGGCACCGCGTCGGTCAACTTCTTCCGAACCCTCGGTTCCACCATCGGTGTCGCCGTGTTCGGCACCATCCTCACCAGCCGCCTCGACACCGAACTCACCGACCGGCTCGTCGGTGTCGACCTGCCGCCCGGTGTCACCGGCGACAGCCTCGCTCGCAGCCCGCGAGCCATCGCTGCGCTCCCCGAGCCCCTCCACAGCGCGGCGGCCGGTGCGCTGTCGGCATCGATCACCACCGTGTTCGCCGCGGCCGCCGTGGTCATGGTCGGCGCGTTCGTGATCTCGATCCGAATGCGCGAGCTCCCGCTGCGCGACCTGGCCGCGATGACATCCCAGCCACCGATCGTCGAGCCCGCATGAGTTTCCGCCAGTCGAACGTCGTCACCGGCCACCACGGTGTCGCCCTTGTCGCCGACCTCTACCCACAACCATCCACCGAGAAACCGTCGGTGATCCTGCTCCACGGTGGCGGACAGAACCGCCACGCCTGGGCCAAGACGGCCCGCACCATCCACGCCGCCGGCCACCACGTCGTGGCCTACGACGCCCGCGGCCACGGCGACAGCAGCTGGGATCCCGCCGGGCGGTACGACACCGAAGACCTCGCCTACGACCTACTCGCCGTCCGCGAACGATATTGCGGTCGCCGCCCCGCGGTCGCTGTCGGTGCATCCATCGGTGGCATGACGACCCTCATCGCACACCGCATCGCCCCTCCCCGCCTGTGGGCCGGGGTCGTGCTCGTCGACGTCACCCCCCGCATGGAAATCGACGGGGCCCGACGAGTCGTGCAATTCATGTCCGCGCACCCCGACGGATTCGCCACCCTGCACGACGCCGGCGACGTGATCGCCGCCTACAATCCCCACCGGCCCCGACCCGACAGCGTCGACGGACTCACCAAGGTACTCCGCCAACGCGACGACGGCCGCTGGGTGTGGCGCTGGGACCCCGCGTTCATCACCACGAAACTCGATGTCATGCACGCTGACCCCGCCAACAGCGAGCAACGCTTCCGACAGATGGCCGACCACCTCCTCGACGGGGCCCGCCGCATCACCGCCCCCACACTCCTCGTCCGAGGCGCAATGTCGGACCTGGTCAGCCCCGACACCGTCAACGAGTTCCTCACCGCCGTCCCCCACGCCGAAGCCGTCGACGTGTCCAACACCGGACACATGGTCGCCGGCGACGACAACGACGCGTTCACCACCGCCGTTCTCACCTTCCTCGACCGCATCCCCCCGATCCCCCAACCCAGACAGGCCCCCGACCAGTGACTCACCAACTGCCCGACGACGCCGTGCTCCTCGACCCGGTCGACCCGCACACCGACGACGAAGCCGTCGCCGACGCCCGACAACGACGCCTCATCCTGATCACCATGTGCATGTCGCGGATCGCCGTGATCGCGTCCTTGTCGGGGCTCAACGTCGCACAACAAGCACTCGCTGCCGACATCGGCGGCATCGCAAAGTCAACTGCTGTGGATCATCAACGGCTACACCCTCGCCCTCGCCGCACTGCTCATGCCCATCGGCGCGATCGGTGACCGCTGGGGCCGCAAACCCGTCCTCGTCAGCGGCCTCGTGCTGTTCGCCGCCGCCAACCTCGCCTCCGCGTTCGTCACCAGCCCCGAACCACTCATCGCACTCCGCGTCCTCGCCGGCCTCGCCGCCGCGATGATCATGCCCGTCACCCTGTCGGTCATCACCACCAGCTTTCCCGCCCACGAACGCGTCAAAGCGATCGGCACCTGGGCAGGAGTCGCCGGCGCCGGCGGCATCCTCGGACTCTTCGCCTCCGCAGCGATCATCGACCTGCCACTTGCGCGCCGCGTCGGCCTGAGCGATCTCGCCAGCAGTGACCTGCAAGAAGATCCCCACTTCGTCTCCGGCGACAACACACGCGGCCGACGACTTGCGATTCGGACATGAACAACTCGTCTCGGAACAACCGAGAAGCCTGTCAGCCTTGGGCAATTTCCAACCGCGACCTCCGCGGCGAACTCACGCACGCAAGGGCGAGTCCCATCACTTGGTGTAGGAGTTGGCCAGCATCCTCGGGGTGATGGTGGTCAAGTTCGCCCTATCCGACCTTGCCACGCGTCTTGCGGGCACCGACGCGACGTTGACGACGTCGTTGCGCGACATCCTCGCCGCTGCGCTCCCAGAGTTGATCGCAGCCGAAGTTGACCGCGACGATCGGCGCCGGCCACGGCGAACGCACCCCGGATCGGGTGACGCACGCAACGGGCATCGCCCAAAATTGTTGTCACCCCCGGCCGGTTGATCTGAGACCCTCGTGGTGGTCCAGGTGTTGTGCGACTGTGATGCCCGTGAGGGCAGGAAGCAGCACAGCACCATGACATCCAGGAAGCGCCGGCGGCACACGCCGGAGCAGATCATCCGCAAGCTCGCCGAGGGCCACAAGCAGTTGGCTGCCGGCAAGGAGCTCGACGAGGTGTGCCGGCATCTCGAGATCGCCGAGTCGACGTGGCACCGGTGGCTCGCCCAGTTCGGCGGCATGAAGGCCTCGGACGCGAAGCGATTGAAGGAGCTCGAGTTGGAGAACGCCCGGTTGAAGAAGCTCGCGAACCAGGCGCTCGACATCGACATGTTGCGCGAGGTCGCCGAGGAAAACTTCCGACCCCGAACCGCAAACGCAGCGCCGTCACGATGCTGCGCGACCGGTTCGGGGTCTCCGAACGCCGAGCCTGTCGGGTGATCAGGTTGCACCGCTTCGACGCAGCTGGTCGATCCGCCACCGGTGACCAACGAGGAGGCCGAGCAGCGTGTGTTCCTTCGCCAGTTCGCCAAGCAGCGACCCCGGTGGGGATGGCGGCGTGCTGCGAAAAAGGCCCGCCGCCAGGGCCGCAAGGTGAACGACAAGCGTGTCCGGCGCCTGTGGCGCGATGAAGGACTCCGCGTCCCGCAGAAGAAGCGCAAGAAGCGCCTGACAGGCGTGGGCGCGCATGTCGGGGCGATGTGCCCGATCCGTCCGAAAGTGTCATGGTCGGGAACTTACTCTCCAATCATCCGGCGAAATCTTCATCCCAAATACTGATAATGATCTGCATGCTAAGTTGAACCCCGCCGATGGCAGACGCGTTCGGCCCGAGCTGAGGAGTTCATGTGACCGACGAACGCTCCACCCTGCAGATCGAACGGCGAAAGGGCTTCGCGATCGTGCGGCTGAACCGCCCGCCCGTCAACGCGGTCACCCAGACGATGATGCGCGAGCTGCGCGCCACCTTCGACGAGCTGTCGCAAGACCGAAAGATTGGCGCAGTCATCCTGAGCGCGGTCGGCGAGCGTGCCTTTTGCAGCGGCATCGACCTTCGCGAGACGGCAGATGGCAGCACAACCGAGTCGCCCGATCTGCGAGCGCTGTTGGACTCGAACTGGGAGTGGCGGCAGGCGCAGATGTCCATCCGTCAATGTCTGGTGCCCGTCATCGGCGCTGTCGAGAACGCAGCGATCGGTGCCGGATTCGGGCTGGTCGGGGTCTGCGATCTGGTGATCGCCGGCGAGGCGGCACGCTTCGGTCTCACCGAGATCAACGTCGGCTTGCTCGGCGGTGCCAGCAAGGCGTTGCGACTTCTGGGCCCGTCGAAGGCGCGCCGCATGCTCTTCCTGGGAGAGCTGATCGCGGCAGCCGAGATGCATCGCCTCGGCGCGATCGAGGAAGTGGTACCCGCCGGAGCTGCGGAGGACCGAAGTGTCGAACTGGCGAGCGAGCTGGCGCGGAAGAGCCCGATCGCCCTGCGCCTCGCGAAGGAATCCATCCTGCGGATCGAGGGTGAGACGATGATGGATCAGTACCGCACGGAGAACGACTACACGACGAGGTTGCGCACCTACCACGACTCGGACGAGGCGATGGCCGCCTTCCTCGAGAAGCGCGATGCCACATGGACATGGACATGACCGGCGGCGCGCTCGGCCCGACCGGGGTCGTCGGCATGGACGCGATGAGGGAGGAGGCGCCGGCGCGATCGGCCCGACCCTCACGCACTGGAGCGCTCGGGCATCGACGCGCTCTGGTTCGGAGAGAGCCTGGCAGCGAGTCGCTGGCGATGGCGGCAATCTTGCTCGCCCAGAGCACGACACTGCGGCTCGCCACGGGCATCGCGAACATCGCCGCGCGAGCGCCGTCGGCGATGGCGGCAGGGCGCCGAAGGCTGGACGAGGCATACCCGGGCAGGTTTGTGCTCGGTCTCGGGGTCAGCCATGACTCGATCATCGACGCGTACGCGGGACGCAGCTGGGCAGCCCCATGGCAGCGCTCGAGCGCGACCTGGCCGGAGTGCGCGCTCGAACGCTCCGCGGAACACCGTGACGCCGGTGCCGACCACGTCGTGGTGCAGGCGCTGCCACCTCCTTGTGAGTCCGCCACCCCCGCGCTCCTGGAAATCGCCCAGGGGCTCGCCTCCGCGGTGCCTCGATCATGAAGGTGGGCGTGCGCATTCCGCCTGCGCCACCCTCCGACCGCCTCGAACGCCTGATCCGCAAGCTGGTGGACGGCGGGGTGGATTCACTGTGGTGGTCGGATCACCTGATGTCGTTCAGCTCGCCCGAGCTGTGGGACGACAGCACGCGTTCGTTGTTGAGCCTTCACGAGTACGTCGACCCCTTCGTCGTGATGGCGTGGTGCAGCCGGTTCACCGGCTCGGTCACGCTCGGCACATGCGTCACCGACCCCATCCGGCGAGTGGCCGCTTCGCTGCTCCAGACCGCACTCACCCTTGATCACCTGACGGCGGGCACCATCGTGCTCGGCCTGGGCGCGGGCGAGATCGCGAACTACGGCCCGTACGGCGTCGAGGTCGACTCGCCGGCGGATGTGCTCGACCACGCAGCCCGCCAGATCCGCCGCTTCGTCGACGACCCCGGGCCGGATGAGTGCGGAGCCATTGTAGCCCTGCGCCCGCGTGATGCGGCCGGCCCGCCGCAGCTGTGGCTCGCCGCGCACGGTCCGCGTGGCCTACGACTCGCAGGCGAGGTCGCCGACGGCTGGTTCCCATGGACGCTCGACGTCGAAACCTGGACGCGTTGCCGCGACACCGTCACCGCGGCCGCGCTCGCGGCAGGGCGATCACCCGCAGCGATCACGATGGCGATGTCGATCGATGTCGTCGTCCAGGACACTGCCACCGAGGCTCGCTCGCTCCTCACGCACCCGGCGGTCAAGCAGTCGTGCCTGCTGCTGCCGCCGTCGACGTTCGCCCGCTACAACAGCCCACACCCCTTGGGCGGAAGCGCGACGCACACGCTGATCCCGACATTGGCTGGGCCCGCGCTCGCCGACGCTGCTCGCGCGGTGCCGGACGAGATGGCCCGCGATCTCATCATTCACGGCACGGTCGACGACGTCGTCGAACAGATCGAGCGCTACGACGGACTCGGCCATGTCCGCCTCTCGGACCTCGGTTCGGCTGCCGCACCTGGCGGCAGTGTCGACCGGCTGCTCGCCATCACCCGGGGGCTGCAGAGGGGGTAGCAGCCCGACGTGGGTGATGGCTCACAGCTCGCCGATGGCCGGCAGAACTTCGCGGGCCATCTGGTCGATGAGCGCAATCGAGTCCTCGGTCGACATGCCTGGCCAGTGCGCGCGGAACACCACTGTGTCGGCACCGGTGCGCGTGCGCAGCTCGGCCATCTGAGCGAGACAGTCGGCCGCGGTGCCGTGAATCACGTGCGTTCTCGCGAACGAACGGAAGTCGTCACTGACGGCTGCCCCGATGCGCTCGTGCCCGCGTGATGCGTACGCCACCGCTCGGTCCTGACCGATAGACGCGTAGATGTCGAGCGCTTCGTCGGCAGTGCGACCGACCATCAGGTGCCGCATCATCACGGTCCGGCCCGGCGAAAGGCCGGCGGCCTGCCGCGACGTGCGGAACACCTCGACCAGATCGTAGAGGTCGGCACCGGCGAGCCGCGGCGTGACGAGCCAACCATCTGCCATCGTCGCCGCGCGCCGCACGCCGACGGGGCCCTGCGCGCCGATGTACACGGGAGGCGTCGGGCGTTGGACGGGTCGGATGTGGGGGGTTGCCTCCCGCAGCGGCCACGAGCCATCGGCCGTCACGACGTCGTCGGTCCACAGGCGCCGGATGAGATGGAGGGACTCGTCGAAGAGCGCGCCGCGGCGCGCGAACTCCACGCCCATCGCGTCGAACTCCTCGCGCCGGTACCCGATGCCGACACCCACGTCGAGACGCCCTTCGGTGACCACGTCGAGCGTGGCCAGCTCCTCTGCGAGCGCGACCGGGTGGTGCAGCGGAAGCTCCAGGATGCCGGTCGACAGCCGCACCGAAGTGTCGACTTCTCCGGCCAGCCGCGCGAGCACCACCGTTGGTTGCAGCCATCGGTAGCCGCTGTACAGGAAGTGCTGGCCGAACATCAGCGACGAGACCCCTGCCTGCTGAGCGCGCTCGGCGATGGCACAGATCGTTGCCCACTGCTGGTGCTCCGGGACCGCGAGGTCTTCGTCGCCGATGTACAGACCGAACTTCACGAGTGGGCAGCCACCTTCAACCTGAATTGCGGCATGGTGAACCCGTTGTAGCTCTCGAAGGTCACCTCGACGGGTGCCCCGATGTAGACGGCCTCGTCGAACTTCGGGTCGTCGGGTCCGACGTCGCCGTAGGGCGAGGTGTCGAGGTTGCAGAACAGGTGCACCTCAGGGTGGTCGTCGAGTGCGACCACGGCCACGAGCATCGGCAGCTCGGAGAAGTCCGGGTGGAACTCACGCCGCAGCACCGTCCACGTGTAGACGGTGCCGGTTCCGGCGGATTCGATCCACTGGATGTCCATCGAGCCGCACTTCGGGCACATCATCCGCGGGAAGTTGCGGACGGCGTTGCACGCCACGCAGGCCTGAACGACCAGTCGACCGTCGGCAGCCGCGGCCCAGAATCCTTGGTCCCACTCGCCTGGGCGAGGCAGCGGTCGGTTCGGGTTCGAGGTCACAGTGGCTCCTTGGTGAGCATCAACGCACTAGTCGGGGTCGGCAGGCCCGCTGTGACCAGACAGGTCTCGGCGTTCGGCACCTGCGAAGTGGACGTTCCGCGAATCTGCCGGGTGCCCTCGAGGATGTGGTTCACCCCGTGGATGTAGCCGGCCGACAGGTTGCCACCGTCGGTGTTGATGGGGATGCCGCCACCCTCCAGCGAGATGCCACCGCCGGTGACGAAGGGTCCGCTCTCGCCGCGATCGCAGAAGCCATATGCCTCCAGCTGCAGCAACGTAGTGATGGTGAAGCAGTCGTATAACTGGGCCACATCCACATCGCCGGGGCGCAGGCCAGTCTGTGCGTAGAGATCGCTGGCGGCCGCGTACCCGGCAGTGTGCAAGACGTCGGCCTGCCCGACCGACGACATCAGCGCGCCCTGCAGATCGACGTTGGTCGCCTGCACCGCACCGGCGATGTGCACCGCCGGCCACTTCAGGTCCTTGGCGCGCTCCGGCGTGGTGACGAGCACCGCGGCCGCACCATCGGTCTGCAGGCAGCAGTCGAACCTGCGCAGCGGATCCGAGATGTAGGGGGCCTCGTAGTAGCTGTCGAGCGTGAGCGGCTTGCCGTACATCTGCGCGCCCGGGTAGCGGTTGGCGTTGTCGCGGGTCTGCACCGCGACGGCACCCAGGTCGTCGAGCGTCGTGCCGTACTCGTGCATGTGCCGGCGGGCGATCATTGCGTAACCCTGGTTGGGCGCCGTGAAACCGTACGGCACCGCGTAGTTGTCGAACGACGGGTCGGCGCCGCGCAGCAGTCGCTCATAGGTGTCGCTGGTACCAGGTCGTAGCCCCGAGCGGCCGTTCACCGAGCGGTAGCACAGCACGTACGACGCGAGGCCAGAGGCCACCGCGGCCGCGGCGTGCACGACGAGGGAAGTGCTGCCGCTACCACCAAAATCGACCGCGCCCCAGTACCGCAGGTTCGGCAGGCCCAGGTTCACGGCCATCCACGCTTCGGAGGCCCCGGTTTGCGACACACCGAACCGCACCAGGCCGTCGACCTGGTTCCGCTCGACACCCGCATCCTCCAACGCCGCCATGCATGCCTCGAGGGCGAGGCGGAGCTCCGACCTCCCCGACGCGCTGGAGTACTCGGTGTTGCCGATGCCGACGATGACCGCCTGGTTGCGAATC
>CAZWCU010000013.1:0-35261 GCA_964632715.1 uncultured Bifidobacterium sp.
CGAGGCTCCGCTGTCGCGGGTGTTGCCGACGGTGACCCCGGTGCGCGCGGAGCCGATGGCATCGATCTCCTCGATGAAGCCGATGGCGCCACCTTCCGCTCGCGCGGCGGCACGGAGGGCTCGGAAGAACGCGCGCAGCTTGCGGTTGGTCTGTCCGTAGAACATCGACTGGAACTCGCTGCCCGAGGCGAACAGGAACGGCACTCCGGCCTCCGCGGCCATCGCTTTCGCGAGGTGGGTCTTGCCAGTGCCCGACACGCCTTCGAACAGCACGCCTCGCCGCGCGTTGCCGCCCATCTCCTGGCGGAAGGTGTGGTGGTTCAGGAACAGGTTGACGGTGTCGATCGCCTCGCGAGTGGTGTCGGCGGCACCGACCACGTCGGAGAGTCGCACCGACGCGCGGTCGCGTCGCACCACCGTGTGCGGCGAACGTCCGGCGGCGACGGCGGGCACGACCAACGCGACGGCGAGCACCGTGACGAGCACGGACAGCAGCAACCACTCCGGTCGCTCGCGGAGGAAGGTGGGCAGGCTGGGCACGATCGGGTGCCCGGCGAGGAGCCGAGTGGCCACCCAGAGGATGGGCACGCACAGCGCCAACGCCAGTCGCCAGCCGCGCCGGCGCCGCTGGTGCTCTCGATGCGCGGTGGTGTCGACCTGCCGGCCACGCGCCAGGTGGCCTTGGTACAGGTGCGAGACGTCCATCGGAAGCGACCCCCTGGGTGTGCCCGTCCGCGGATTCGAACGGTGGAGAGACGGTACCATCGATCTCACGCTCCGTGCACGAGAACTACTCTCCGTAGTCGACCCTTCGCGGCAGGCGAGCCGGGTTGCCGGTTTCTTGAGCCGCCGAAGGTCCCTGCCGAGAAAGGGTCGTTGTGCTCTCAACAGTTGCAGCTCGAAGGCGCACGATGAGCGTGCTCCCGATCGAGGATCGGAGCACATGGGAGGACAACATCATGAAGCGTCGAACACTCGACATCGCGTTCAGCGTCGGAGGCGTCATCATCAGCATCCTGTTGGTGGTGGTCGGCCTCATCCTGACCGATCAGAAGGATTTTGCTCAGACATACGTCGCGAGCCAGCTCGGAGAGCAGCAGATCACCTTCCCCACGAAGGAAGCGCTCGCCGAGAACTCCGATGAAGTGCTCAACGAGGAGCTGTTGGAGAAGTTCGGAGGGGACCAGGCGAAGGTCGACGCGTTCCTCGAGGACAAGAACCTCACCTCGGAAGCCTCCTCGGAGTGCCTCAACAAGTACGCCGGACAGAAGATGGTCACCGGCAAGCAGGCCGAGTGCTACGCCGAGCAGTTCATCAAGCTGCACGCCTCGATCTCCAGCATCGTCGACGGTGTGTCGTACTCGTACGCCAGCATCGGTCCGATCGTGACCGAAGCCCGCAATGCGGTCACCGCCGCCAAGGAAGCCGGCGCCCCGCAGGACCAGATCGACGAACTGCAAGCCACGGCCGACACGCTGCAGCGCCTCCGGGTCGACACCCTGCTGCGGGCCGACACGCTCCGCGGTCTGCTGCTCACCTCGTACGGGTTCAGCGTGTTCGGTGAGCGTGCAGGTCAGGCCGCAACGGTCGCCTACATCGCCGCCGCCGTGCTCTTCCTGCTCTCGATCGCCGGTTTCGTCCACGCCTTCACTTCCAAGAAGGCCGACGACGTGATCCTGGTCGCAGAGCACAAGGAGCCGGTCCCCGTCTGACCGGTCTCGGTACGAAGCAGTCAGTGACGAAGAGCCCCCGCCTCGGCGGGGGCTCTTGCGCGCCTGCCGTCAGTCGTCGTGACGGGGGCGTTGGCGGGTCGCCTTGCGTTCGCCGACCGCCCGCTTGTCGCGCAGGCGCGCCTCGCGCGCGCCGCGGCTGGGTCGCGTGCGAGCGCGTGGCGGTGGCGGAGGTGCCGCCGCCTCGTCGAGTCGGGCGAGCGCTTCCTGCCACGCGAGCTGGCGGTTCCGCCACTGCGATCGCGACCGTGCCGAGCTCGCCGACACCACCGGCCCCACCGCCGCCACGACGCGGTCGCGCACCACATCGGGCAGGCCGGTGCTCGCCACGTCGATGCTGACGGTGACCGCGGTGTCGGAGGTGTTCGCGTGCTGCCCGCCCGGGCCGCCGCTGCGTGTCGCGATCCACGACACCGACTCGGCGGCGATGCGGCGGCCGCGAGGCGTCTGGTAGGCGCCGTCGACCGGCTCGATGCCCGGCCCCGCCATCGTCGCTCAGGTGTCCTTCTGCATCGTGGCCCAGAGGCCGTGCTCGTGCAGGCGGAACACGTCGATCTCGGCCTTCTCGCGAGCGCCGCTGCTCACCACTGCGCGCCCTTTGTGATGCACGTCGAGCATCAGCTCGGTGGCCTTCTCCAGGCTGTAGCCGAACACCTTCTGGAACACGAACGTGACGTAGCTCATCAGATTGATCGGATCGTTCCACACCAGCACGATCCACGGCACGTCGTTGGCGGTGACGTCGTCGACCTCGGGTCGGTCGACGACGACCGGTGCCGTGGTCGCCGCACGAGTGGGAAGCATGCGCACAGTCTGCCGGGGAACCGGCGGCCGCCGCCACGATCGTCACTGCGGCGATCCGCCGACTCGGCGCCGAAATGGTGGGTCGTGGGCGGGCGGCCCTACGATGGCTCCCTATGGCAGTCGGCTCTCGGCCTCCCGTCCCCTCCCGCATGACCCCTGGCGGAGTGGCCCACGGTTCGCGCCGCACACCCACGTCCAAGCTCGGCGGCTACATCGCGCTCACCAAGCCGCGGATCATCGAACTGCTCCTCATCACCACCGTGCCCACCATGGTGCTGGCCGAAGACGGGTGGCCGCGCACCACGCTCGTGCTCATCACGCTGCTCGGTGGCACGCTCGCCGCCGGCGGCGCCAACGCCATCAACATGGTGGTCGACCGCGACATCGACAAGTTGATGCCGCGCACGCAGAACCGCCCGCTGGTCACCGGCTTGCTGCAACCACGCCAGGCACTGGTCTTCGCGATCGCCCTCGAGGTGATCGCGTTCGGCGTGCTGTGGGCATGGGCCAATCTGCTCTCGGCCGTGCTCGCGCTGTCCGCCACGCTCTTCTACGTGTTCGTCTACACGTTGTGGCTGAAGCGCACCAGCACGCAGAACATCGTCATCGGCGGTGCCGCCGGTGCGGTGCCCGTGCTCGTCGGCTGGTCCGCCGTGCAGAACAACGTCACGTGGGCACCCGTCGTGCTGTTCGTCGTGATGTTCCTGTGGACCCCGCCGCACTTCTGGGCACTGGCCATCCGCTACGCCGACGACTACCGCGCGGCCAACGTGCCGATGCTGCCCGCCGTCGCCACCCTCGAGGTCACCGTGCGCAAGATGGTGCTGTACACCGCGCTGATGGTGGCCAGCACACTGGTGCTGTGGCCGGTGGCCCAGCTGGGGCTCATCTACGGCATCTCGGCGGTCGTGCTCGGTGCGCTGTTCCTGTGGGGCACCATCGACCTCGGTCGCAACCCCACGCCGCAACGCTCGATGCGCGTGTTCGGTTTCTCCATCACCTACGTCACGTTGCTGTTCGCCGCCCTGACCCTCGACGTGCTCCTCGCCGGTGGGTCCTGACGATTTCCTTCCGGCATGGCCCCTGCGGATAGTGTCCACCCAGCACTTCAATTTCCTCGATCTGTCAACTGAGGGCCTTGCGCGTCGCGCGCCCCACCTGAAACGAGTCCGACGCCTATGACCACCATCGATACCCACGTCAGCACCGCCCCGGCCACCTCGGGCTCTGCTCTCGCGGGCGTGACCGAGTGGCTCTCCACCACCGACCACAAGCGCATCGGCCGCCTCTACCTGGGCTCCACGGCGGTGCTGTTCATCTCGTCGGCCGTGATCGCGGTGCTGCTGGGCATCGAGCGCACCTCGCCCACTCGCGAGTGGCTGCCCGTCGGTTCGCTCACGCAGCTGTTCGCACTGCAGCGGTTCGGTCTCACCTACCTGGTGCTGCTGCCGGTCATCGTCGGTCTCGCCATCGCCATCGTGCCGCTGCAGGTGGGTGCTCGCTCGCTCGCCCTGCCTCGCCTGGCGGCGGCAGGCTTCTGGGCCTGGCTCCTCGGCGCCGTCCTCGCCATCATCGCGTTGCTCAACAACGGCGGCCCCGGTGGCGGCAACCCGCGCTTCGTCGACCTGTTCACGCTGTCCACCGCGCTCGTGCTGCTCGGTCTGCTCGCCGGTGTCATCTCGCTGCTCACGTCCATCCTCACCACGCGTGCGCCCGGCATGAACATGCGCCGGGTGCCGTACTTCACCTGGTCGGTGCTGGTCGCCTCCTCGGCACTGGTCATCGCGCTGCCGGTCGTCATCGGCAACCTGCTCTACGTGTTCATCTCCCATCGCTACCTCTCGGTCAGCGCGCTCAGCGGCAACCGTGCGCTCGAGCAGTGGGCCGGGTTCGGTTTCAGTCAGCCCACCACGCTGCTGTTCGCCATCCCGGCGCTCGGGTTCCTGGCCGACGCCGTCGCCACGGCCACCGGCGCACGCCTGCGCCCGCGCGGCATCATCTTCGGCGGCATCGCGCTGGTCGCGGTGGCCGTGTTCGGCACCGTGCTGCAGTGGCCGGCCACGCTGCGCCCCGGCTTCACCAGCCTCTCGTTCGGCACCGCGCTCAACGACCTGTTGCCCTTCGCGCTGGTGCACGGGTTGCCGTTGCTCGGTGCGTTCATCGCGGTGGCCCTGTGTGCGAAGGGTCTCGCCGCCAAGCCGAAGGTCACCGCACCGCTGGTGTTCGGTCTCTTCGCCGGCCTGCTGCTGCTCGGTGCCGTCGCCGCCAACGCACTGGCCCACATCGAAGACGCGGCGCTGATCGGCACCACCTTCGAAGAGGGCAACTGGCTGGCAGTGGTGTTCGCCGGTGTGCTCGCCGGCATGGGTGGGGTCGCGCACTGGGGCGCCAAGTGGTGGGGCCGCTCGCTGCCCACCAAGGCCACCGTGCCGTTGGCGCTGCTCGCGTTCCTGGGCGCCGAGCTCGCGTCGCTGTCGCTGATGGTGGCGGGCTTCGCGAACCAGAACGGTGGCATCTTCCCGTCCATCGAACCCAGCACCCGCGAGTCGATCAACGATGAGGTCGTCAACTTCTCCTACTCGGGCCCGATGGAGCTGTGGAACGGCCTCAACGCGGCCGGTCACGGCCTGGTGCTGCTCGCCGTCCTCGCCTTCGTCGCGCTGGCGTTGAAGGCGTTCATCGGTGGCCCCGCCGCCGGCGACGATCCGTGGGACGGCCAGACGCTCGAGTGGGCCACCACCTCACCGGCACCCGCCGACAACTTCGCCGACATCCACATCGTGCAGTCGGCCGAACCACTGCTCGACCTCAAGCCCTCCCGGAGCGCCTCCTGATGCTTGCACTTCCCTCGGCTCCTGCACCGGCTGCCCGCCGTCAGGTCTTCGTCGGTACCGCCGTGGCCTGCGCCGCCGGCGCAGCCCTCATCGGCGGCATGTTGTCGCTCTACCTCCGCTTCCGCGACGAGGCGATCGCCGTCGAGGGCACCTGGTTGCCCGACGGCGTGCAGCTGTCGCTGGTGGCCGCCAACATCATGCTGCTCGCGTTCATCCCGGTGTGCGTGTTCGCCCAGTGGGCGGTCTACGCGGCCAAGCGCGACGACCGGTCGCACACCGGCCTCGCGCTGGGGTTGGTGGCGCTGATGGGGCTGGCGTTCATCAACGCTCAGGCCTACATCTGGGTGCAGGCCGAGCTGCCGGCCAATAGCGGTGCGTTCGCGGCGATGTTCTACACGATCACCGGAGTGATGACCGCGCTGGTCGTCGCCGGAGTCGTCTTCAGCGCCGTCACCGCCTTCCGCTACCTGGGTGGGCGCACGACGGATCGCGAGCTCGTGTCGGCGCATGCGTTGTACTGGTACTTCCTCGGCGTCGTGTTCACGGCGCTGTGGTTCGTGGTGTACGTGACGAAGTAACGGGGCCTCAATGTTCACGACTGGTTCGAAATTCTTCTTCGGTGCGACAGCTCTGTCGCTGGTGGGCGCCATCGTCTTCGCGTTCACCAGTGGCGGGCCCACGGGTGTCATGGGCACCGTCGGCATGCTCACGGCGGCGAGCGTGTTCGGCTTCCTCGGCGGCATCAACTACTTCAACCGCGACGGCAACGTGTCGGGCATGGAGCAAGGTGCGCAGCACACCGCTGCCGCTGCGCACGCGCCCGTCGGTCGCAGCGCCTGGCCGATGGTCGCCTCCGTCGGACTCGCCGGGCTCGTCGTCGGCGCGGTCAGCAAGCCGGTCGTGTTCCAGGTGGCGCTCGTCATCCTGTTCGCTGCCGGCGCCGAGTGGATGGTGCAGGCCTGGAGCGAGCGGGCCAGCGCCGACCCCGCCTACAACGCGGCGTTGCGCAAGCGCATCCTGCACCCGCTCGAGTTCCCCATCCTCGGCGCGCTGGTCGGTGCAGCAGTGGTGTACGCGTTCTCGCGCATCTTGCTCAGCGTCGACGAGGAGATGACGCCGTTGGTGTTCATCATCATCGGAGCGCTCGTCACCTTCGGTGGGTTCGTCTTCGCCGCCAGGCGTGGCGTCAGCACGCGCACGCTGGTAGGCGTGTGCAGCATCGCCGCCGTGGCGCTGCTCGGAGCCGGTGTGGCATCGGCCGTGCAGGGTCAGCGCACCATTGAGGAGCACCCCACCACCGAGACCGACCCCGAGGTCTGCCTGGAGCCCGGCGTCGACGACCATATCGACGAGGACGCTTCACAGGACGTGTCGCTGAAGAGCAACGTCGTCGCCAACGTGTACCTCCAGTCCGACGGCACGCTGCAGGCCTTCCTGAGCGGTGTGCCCAACATCGTGTACAACGAAATCACCGTGCCCCGTAGTGCAACCGTCGGCATCATCTTCCACAATGAGACCGACGAGCCCCAGCGGCTCACCGCCCGCCTCGGCACCTTCGGTGAGGAGCCCGAGGTCATCCGGTGCACCACTGCGGTCAACTCGGGCAAGCAGGCCTACATCGACCTGAAGATCACCAAGACCAACGAAGCCAGCAGCACCCCGATGGTGTTGCAGGTCGCAGGGAACGAAGACCAAGTCATCCAGATCGTGGTGCCGTGAGCATGGAGCAGAGTGAGATCATGGTGAATCGTCGGGAAGGCCGGTTCTCCGGCCGCCGCCGCCTTGTCGGCCTGGCGGCCTTCGTGGGCCTGGTGTTGGCGGGTTGCGCCAAGAACGCCCCGCAAGACACGTTCCAGCCTGCCGGCGAGAACGCCCGTAAGATCGACGGCCTGCAGCGCGAGCTGTTCTACATCTCCGGCGTCGTGGGCTTCATCGTGTTCGCCGCCGTCGGCTACGCACTGTGGAAGTTCCGCGACCGGGGGCAAGAGATCCCCGAACAGTCGCACGGCAACCCGAAGCTCGAGATCCTGCTCACCGTCATGCCGGCCATCATCCTCGCGGTCGTGGCCGTGCCGTCCATCGCGATGGTGTTCGAGCTCGACAAGAAGGACAACGACTGCATCATCAACGTCACCGGCCAGCAGTGGTGGTGGGAGTACGACTACGTGAAGGGCAGCACGTGCGGCGGCGTCGAGATCCCCGACTCCATCGTCACCAGCGGAGAGCTCGTCATTCCCGCCGGCACCGATGTGCTGCTGCGCATCACCAGCCGCGACGTCATCCACAGCTACTGGATCCCGCGCCTCAACGGCAAGCGCGACGCAGTGCCCGGTCGTCTGCACACGCTGCGCATGCAGGCCGACGAGCCCGGCATCTACGTGGGTCAGTGCACCGAGTTCTGCGGCCTCAGCCACGCACGCATGCGCCAAGCAGCGGTGGCCCTCGAACCCGCCGACTTCCAGGCATGGGTCACCAACCAGGTGCAGCCGTACGTGAAGCCGGACCCGGGCACCACGGCTGCCGCGTACGAAGCCACCTTCGTCGCACAATGCAGCCGCTGCCACCAGGTCGACGGGCTCACCGACGCAGACGGCGCACCGGTGCTGGCCGACCCCGACCTCTACATCGTGTCGGGCGCGGCTCCGAACCTCACCAACCTGATGACCCGCACGGCCATCGCCGGCTTCACCTTCGACCTGCTCAACGAGGAGTGCCGCGACCGCCTGTGGAACGCCTCTCCCGAAGAGTTCGGTGCGCTGTACCTGCAGGGCGTGACGCCCGAGTGCTTCGACGAATCCGTGCTGCGCGAATGGTTGCGCAACGCACCCGCCATGAAACCCATGTACGCCGACCCCAACAACCTCGCACCGACCGGTGGCAGGACCAGAGGCATGCCGAACCTGAACCTCACCGAGGATCAGATCGACGAGCTCATCGCCTACCTCATCGAGCGGAAGTAAGGGAGCACCAGATGGCCATCATCGAACGACCTTCCACGGTCCCTGCGTTCGCCGGCGCCGACGGGGCTCCGGCGCTCGTCACCCCCACCGCTGCGCTGGGTGTGTTCAAGCGACCGGTGCGGACCTCCGGCTGGAGGTCGTGGATCTTCACGGTCGACCACAAGAAGCTCGGCATCATGTACGGCGTCGTCGCCCTGTTCTTCTTCCTGGTGGGCGGCGTCGAGGCGCTGCTCATCCGGTTGCAGTTGTCGGCGCCCGACAACACCGTTCTCAGCGCCGACCTCTATAACCAGATGTTCACGATGCACGCCACCACCATGGTGTTCCTCTTCGTGATGCCGATGGCCGCCGCGTTCGCGAACTACTTCTTGCCGCTGCAGGTGGGTGCCCGCGACGTGGCGTTCCCACGCATCAACGCGCTGGGCTTCTGGCTGTTCCTGTTCGGCGGCATCTTCCTCAACACCTCCTGGTTCCTGGGTGGCGCCGCCGACGGTGGTTGGTTCATGTACTCGCCCAACTCGAGCCCGCTGTACTCGCCGAGCAACGGCATCGACTTCTGGGTGCTCGGCCTGCAGATCACCGGCATCGCCTCGCTGATCGGTGCCATCAACCTCATCGTCACCGTCATCAACATGCGGGCGCCGGGCATGTCGCTCATGCGCATGCCGGTGTTCGCCTGGATGCAGTTGGTCACGCAGTTCCTGCTGCTGTTCGCGATGCCGGTGATCACCGTGGCGCTGTTCCTGCTCAGCTTCCAGCGAAACTTCGGCGCCGCGTTCTTCGACGTGGAGAAGGGTGCCGACCCACTGCTGTGGCAGCACCTGTTCTGGATCTTCGGTCACCCCGAGGTGTACATCATCATCCTGCCCAGCTTCGGCATCATCTCAGAAGTGCTGCCCACGTTCTCTCGCAAGCCGCTGTTCGGTTACAAGTTCGTGGTCTTCTCCGGTGCCGCCATCGGCTTCGTCGGCTGGGGTGTGTGGGCGCACCACATGTTCGCCAGCGGTCTCGGACCGGTCAGTGTGGCCGTGTTCTCCGCGGCCACCATGCTCATCGCCATCCCGACGGGCGTGAAGATCTGCAACTGGACCCTCACGTTGTGGGGCGGCAAGTTGTGGTTCACGACCGCGATGAAGTTCGCCATCGGTGTCATCGTGCTGTTCACCATCGGTGGTCTGTCGGGCGTCACGCACGCCTCTGCACCTGCCGACACACAGCAGACCGACACCTACCACATCGTGGCGCACTTCCACTATGTCATCGTCGGCGGAGCGGTGATGGGCCTGTTCGCCGGCTTCTACTACTGGTGGCCGAAGATGTTCGGCAAACTGCTCAGCGAACGGCTCGGCAAGTGGAACTTCTGGTTGATGTTCTTCGGCATCAACCTCACGTTCGGCCCGATGCACATCCTGGGAATGCAGGGTCAGCCGCGGCGCATGGTGGTGTGGCCCAAGAAGCTCACCGGCGAAGGCTTCTTCAACCTCGCCTTCTGGAACCAGGTGTCGACGGTCGGGTCGTTCATGATCGCCAGCGGCGTGCTGCTGTTCGTCATCAACATCTTCGTCACCGCGAAGAAGAGCGAGAAGGCTCCGCTCGACCCGTGGGACGCCCGCACGCTCGAGTGGATGACCGCCAGCCCGCCGAAGGAGCACAACTTCGACAGCATCCCCACGGTGCACGCGCTCGACGAGTTCTTCCACCGCAAGTACGAGGAAGTCGACACCGACGACGGACCTCGCCTGGTGAAGGTGAAGACGGCCGAGGAGATCCTCGCCGAGCAGGAGGCTGCGGCCGACGCGCACATCCACCTGCCGTCGCCGTCGTACTGGCCCATCGTGCTGGCCTTCGCGTTCCCCATCATCGCCTACGGCATCATCTTCAACCTGCTGCTCACCGCAGTGGGTGCGGCCATCCTGCTGCTCGGCATCTTCGGATGGCTGCTCGAGCCGTCGGTGGCCGACGACAGCGACTACGACCCGCCCGTCGAGGGCAGCGGTCCGAGCAAGGAGTTGGCGTCCATTGGCTGACATCGCCGTTCACGAAACCGAGCCCGCGCACGACGATCATGGCCACGGCCACGACGACGGCCACGGCGCGCATGCCACCAGCACCGGGCTCAGCAACAACAAGCTGGGCATGTGGCTGTTCCTCGGCAGCGAGTGCCTGCTGTTCGGCGGCCTCATCGCCACCTACATGCTGTACCGCGGTCGTCGCGGCGACGACCCCGGCCCGGCGCAGGTGTTCGACATCCCGCTCACTTCGGTCAGCAGCTTCATCCTGCTGATGAGCTCGCTCACCATGGTGCTGGCCGTCAACGCGGCCAAGCGCAAGGACGACAAGAACACCAACCTGTGGCTCATCACCACCGCACTGCTCGGTGCCCTGTTCGTCGGTGGCCAGGTGTACGAGTTCACGGTGTTCTACCAAGAGGGTCTCGGCTTCACCACCAGCCTCTTCGCGTCGAGCTTCTTCGCGCTCACCGGCTTCCACGGCGTGCACGTCACCCTCGGTGTCATCATGCTGGTCGCCACCGCGGCCATCATCTCCCGTGGACGCATCTCCGGCGACAAGGCCGAGGTCGTCGAGATCGTCGGCCTGTACTGGCACTTCGTCGACGTCGTGTGGGTCGTCATCTTCACCCTCGTCTACCTGATCCCGGCCTGAGGTACCTCCCATGAGCGCAGTCACCGAGCACGTCGAGCACCCGGACCGAGCCGACGAGAGCGACCCGCATCACGTTCCCTCCGACCACTACTTCATCAAGATCGCCATTTTCCTCGCGGTGCTCACCGCGCTCGAGACCGCCACCTACTGGGTGCACCTCGGGCCGTTCGCCACCCCCGCGCTGCTGATCATGATGTCGGTGAAGTTCGTCATCATCATCCGCATCTTCATGCACCTCAAGTTCGACAGCCCGCTGTTCAGCACGATGTTCTACATCGGGCTCGGGCTCGCGCTCTTCGTCTACACCGTCTTCCTCTCCACCTTCCAGTTCTTCGCACGGTGATCGAATGAACGCCGCTGCTCCGTACGCGGATCCGTGGCGTTTCGTGTCCAACGTCGAGGTCTACGTGCTGGTCGCGTTCCTGGTCGGCGCGTACGTGTACATGGTGCGCGTCATCGGGCCCAAGGCGGTGGCACCGGGCGAGCAGGTGATCAGCCGGCGCAACCTGTGGAGCTTCGTCGCCGCGATGCTGCTGCTGTTCGTGGGCAGCACCTGGCCGCTGCACCAGATCGGCGAGGGTTATCTCTACAGCGCGCACATGCTGCAGCACATGATGCTCAGCTACTTCATGCCGCCGCTGGTGCTGCTGGCCACACCCGAGTGGTTGCTGCGCGTGCTGGTGGGTGAGGGCCGTACGTATCGCGTGGTGCGCTTCTTCTCCACCCCGGTGGTCGCCGCAGTGCTGTTCAACGCGATGGTCATGGTCAGCCACATCCCGGGCGTGGTGAACGCATCCACCACCAACGGGCCGCTGCACTACTTCGTGCACTTCGCCATCGTCAGCACTGCGCTGCTGATGTGGATGCCCGTCGTCGGTCCGTTCAAGGAACTGCACATGAAGCCGGTCGGGAAGATGATCTACCTGTTCCTGCAGAGCGTGGTGCCCACCGTGCCGGCCGCATGGTTGGCGTTTGCGGAGGGCACGGTCTACGACCAATACGGCGACGAGCCGGTGCGCGTGTGGGGCATCAACCCGATCGACGACCAGCAGATCGCTGGGCTCATCATGAAGCTGGGTGGCGGCATCTTCCTGTGGACCGTCGTCATCGCCATGTTCGCGAAGCGGTTCGGCAAGAGCCCCGACACCGAGAACAGCTACCGCCGCCCGACCTCGCCGCCGGTCGAGGAGCCGCTCACGTACGAGCAGGTGACGGAAGCGTTCGATCGCGCCGCGGCGCCCTCCGAGCCGCGCCGCTGAGCGTTCGCTCGTTGCGGCTCAGTCCCAGCGGAAGACCACGGCGGCGACGATCGGTGCCACCAGCGCCCAGCCGGCCAGCACCAGCCAGCTGGTCAGCACCTTCGTGCCGTTGCCGCCGAGCGTCTCGCGCAGCACGTCGGCCAATGCGCCGCTGGGGAGTGCGTGCGCCACCGTTCGCAGCGCCGACGGCAGCTCTCCGAACGGGATGACCATGCCGCCGAGCAGCAGCATCACCAGGTACAGCCCGTTGAGCGCGGCCAGGTTGAGCTCGCCGCGCAGCCGACCCGCGAACGCCAGGCCAATCCCCGCGAAGGCGAGCGTGCCGAGCAGCACCGCGCCGACGGCGGCGGGCCAGTTGGTGCTCGCCGGCGACCACCCGAGCGCGTAGGCCACCGGCACGAGGATGGCGAACTGCACCAGCTCGACCACCGCGACCGCAGCGATCTTCGCCGCGATGAGGCACCCGCGACCGAGCGGCGTGGCGCCCAGTCGCTTCAGCACGTGGTAGCTGCGCTCGAAGCCGGTGCCGATGCCGAGGCTCACCATCGAGGTGCTCATCACCGCGGGCGCGAGCACGCCCGGTGCGAGGAAGTCGACGGGGTCGTCGGTGCCGGTGGGCAGCACGTCGACGAGGCTGAAGAACACGAGCAACAGCACGGGAATGCCGAGCGTGAGCAGCAGTTGCTCGCCGTTGCGGGCCACCAGCTCGAGCTCGGTGCGCAGCTGCGACCGGAACCGGCTCATGGTTCGTCGTCCGGGTCGGGACGGTCGGCGGTGAGCCGGCGGAACACGTCTTCCAGCCGTTGCGCACCGGCGCGGAGATCGGTGAGCGGGTGACCGTGATCGGCCAGCCAGCCGGTGAGCTGCGCCATCAGTCGCGGGTGCGGCGGTGCGTCGATGACGTACTCGTCGTGCCCCACTCGGCTGGCGACCATGCCGATGCTCGTGGCCAGCGCCACCGTGTCGAGCGTCGGGCTGCTGCGGAAGCGGATCTCGTCGTGGCCGCGACGGAGCTCGGCCAACGTGCCGTCGGCGATGACCTGGCCGCCGTCGAAGATGACCACGCGGTCGGCCAGCCGCTCCGCCTCGTCGAGCTCGTGCGTGGCGAGCACCACCGCGCAGCCGTCCAGCGCGAGGCCGCGTACGAGCTCGCGGATCGTGTCGCGGCCGTTCACGTCGACGCCGGAGGTGGGCTCGTCGAGGAAGGCGACGTCGGGACGGGCGGCGAGCGCGAGGGCAAGCGACAGTCGCTGCCTTTCGCCGCCGCTGAGTCGGCGCCAGGTGGCGGTGCGCCGGTCCGCGAGGCCCACCTGTTCCACGAGCGTGTCGGCGTCGGCGCCCTTGCCGTACAGCGTGCAGTAGTGGCGCACGGTGCTCAGGACGCGCGCACCGGGGTACACGCCACCCTCCTGCAACATCACGCCCATTCGCTCGCTGAGTCGGCGTTGCTGGGTGGCGGGATCGAGCCCGAGCACTCGCACGCTGCCGGCCGCCGCGCGGCGGTAGCCCTCGCACACTTCGATGGTGCTGGTCTTGCCGGCACCGTTGGGGCCGAGCACGGCGGTGATGTGGCCGGCTGCTGCGGTGAACGAGATGTCGTTCACCGCGGTGACGTCGCCGTAGCGCACCGTCAACCCGTTCACCTCCACCGCAGCCACGATCGTCGACGCTACCGCCGCGCGCCTTCGGCTGCCGCTTTCTCCCTGGGACGCCGGCCTCGCGCGGCAGTAGCGTGCGTGGCGTGATCGACGTTCGACTCCTGCGTACCGACCCCGATGGCGCCCGCGCCGCGCTGGCGCGCCGCCACAGCGCCGACGTGCTCGTCCAGTTCGACCGTGCCGTCGAGATCGAGGGCAGCGTGCGCGAGCTGCAGGCGCAGCGCGACGGTCTGCGCGCCGAGGTGAACGAACTGTCGAAGCAGGTCGGCGCCAAGCGTCGCGAGGGCGATGCCGCCGGCGCCGAGGAGTTGCAGGCACAGAGCCGTGCGCTGGGCGAGCAGGAGAAGGCGGCCGCTGATCAGCTGGAGGTCGTGCAGGCCGAGTTGCGCGACCTGTTGCTGCGCATCCCCAACCTGCCGCACCCCGACGCTCCCGACGGCGCCGACGAGCGCGAGAACCCGGTCATCAAGGGTCCGTTCCTGCCGGCCGAGTTCCCCGACCACCAGCGCGTGCCGCACTGGGAGACCGCCACCGCGCTCGGCATCCTCGACAACGAGCGCGCCACCAAGATCAGCGGCGCGATGTTCACCATGCAGCGTGGCGCCGGCGCCACGCTGGCGCGTGCGCTGTGCCAGTACGCGCTCGACATGAACGCCGACGCGTTCGAAGAGGTCCGCCCGCCGTCGCTGGCCGCCCCGTCCCAGCTCACCGCCACCGGCCATGTGCCGAGGTTCGCGGACGATGCGTACGCGAGCGAGCGGGACGACCTGTGGTGCTTCTCCTCCGCGGATGTGCCGCTCACCGCGATCTACGCGGGCGAGGTCCTCGACGACGCGCAGTTGCCCATCCGGCTGATGGCGTACACGCCCTGCTACCGGCGCGAGGCCGGCTCGGCCGGCCGCGACACGCGCGGCATGCTGCGCGCACACGAGTTCGACAAGGTCGAGATCCTCGCCATCGCCACGCCGGCACAAGGCCCCGACATGCTCATCGAGCTGCGCGACCGTGCCGAGGCGCTCATCAGCGGCCTCGGCCTGCCCTATCGCATCATCGAGATCTGCACCGGCGACATGGGGCAGAGCCACCACCGCAGCTTCGACATCGAGGTCTACGCGCCCGGCTGCGACAACTGGCTGGAGGTCAGCTCGGTCAGCTGGTTCAGCGATTACCAGGCGCGCCGTGGCGACATCCGCTTCCGCACCGCCGGCGAGAAGGGCACCACCATCGCCAACACGCTCAACGGGTCGGCGCTCGCCGTGCCGCGAGTGTGGGCGGCCATCGTCGAGAACTACCGCCAGGCCGACGGCACGGTCGCCGTGCCGCAGGTGCTGCAGCGGTACATGCGCGGTCTCACGGTGATCGGGCCGAGATGACGGAGCCGGTCGCCGACGAGCTGGTCACCGACGAGCCGGTCCTCGACGCGATCGCGGCGATGGCTCGTCACCGGTTCGAGTACGAGACCGCGGGGCTCGACGTCGCCGACGTCGATGCCGACCCGATGGCGCAGTGGCAGCGGTGGTACGGCGAGGCCAGCGACGCCGGCTGCACCGAGCCCAACGCGTTCGTGCTCGCCACCGTCGACGAGGCGGGCTGGCCACAGTCGCGCTACCTGTTGCTGCGCGGTGCCGACGCTCGCGGCTTCACGTTCTTCACCAACTACGACTCCGCGAAGAGCCGTCAGTTGGCGGCGTCGCCGAAGGCGTCGATGTTGTTCACCTGGTTGCAGCTCCACCGGCAGGTGCGCGTGCTGGGCGAAGTGGTGCGGGTGCCCGACGAGGAGAGCGACGACTACTTCGCCTCCCGGCCGCATGGCTCGCAGGTGGGAGCGTGGTCGTCGCCGCAGTCGCAACCGATCCCCGACCGCGCATGGCTCGAGCAACGCGTGGAGCAGATGGCCGCCACGTTCGGCGATTCGCCGGTGCCGCGCCCCGCGTTCTGGGGCGGATGGCTGCTGCGACCGGTGCAGTTCGAGTTCTGGCAGGGTCGCCCCAGCCGCCTCCACGACCGCCTGCGCTACGTCGAGCGACCGGCCCCGTCCGACCCGCTCGAGACCACCTGGCACCTCGAACGCCTCGCCCCCTGACGCGCCGCGCTCGCGCGGCCCTCGCGGCGGCCGTGCGTCTTCCGTGCGCGCCGGCCCCCACGGTGGCCGGGTCGGGCGCGAAACCCTGACGACCCTGTCCGCTCCAGCCCCCACGGGCGCGACACCCAGACGGATGTGTCAGGTATTCGCGCCCAGTCGTGTGGGGGTGACGAGGGAGGGGCGGCGCGGTCAGAGGGGCCAGGTGGTGGCGGCGGCGACCAGCCCGTCGATCAGCGACTCGGCGTGCGGCACAAGACCCGGACCCTGCCAGTCGTGCCAGATCGGGCTGCTGCCGCGCACGCGCGGGGGCAGTTCGATCTGCACGCCCTGCTGCCGCGGCAGGTTGACCGGGTTGGTGGCGTGCAGCCCGCGCAGCTCCTTGGGCATTGCGTCGAGGTCGGTCTCGATCGTGTACTCGGGCAGGTGCGCGCGCAACGCTCCGGCGACGTGATCGGCGAGCGTGCGGTTCTGCCCGCCGAGCAGCAGCGTGGTCCAGAACCCGTGGCGGCCGTAGCCGTGGATGGTGAGGACCAGATCGATGTGTTCCAGGAACTTGGCCAGCGCCGGTGACTCGTCCGGCGACACGCGGTGCGACGGGATGTGCCAGTTGAAGTCGGGTGGCTGCAGCACGCCGTAGTAGCTGGCGCCACTTCGCTCGGCGGCGCGTTCGGCCACCACGTCGGTGAGCGCCTCCAGCGAACCACCGTGGTATGCCATGAACCCCAACCGGCCGCGCAGGTGGCACACCTCGCGCACGCCGTCCGTCGCCAGCAGGTCGCGGAACGGCGTGGCAGTCATATAGCGGTCACTCGGCGTGTGGTCGCCGGTTGCGCTCGCGCAGGAACGAGTAGCCGACAGCGGCCACGACCACGGTACCCAGGGCCCACGCGGCCACCTGCCAGTTGCCGTTGAGCCAGGTCTGCACGTCGCGCTGCAGTCCGTCGATCGCGTCGGTGATGGGGTCGCCCTGCTCTTGCACGTCGACCTGCCAGAAGTACCACAATAGGTAGACGCCCGACAGCAGCACGAACGCGCCCGACACCATCTCGACGTACTGCATCTTCGAGCGCAGCCAGTGGACGAACCCGATGTTGGCAGTGGCCAGTGCCAGCGTGAGCGACACCACCACCAGCGCCATGCCGGCTGCGTACGCGAGCACGTTGGCGACACCGGACCAGTACCCCACCCGCTCCCCGGTCTGGAACAGCGTGGAGATGAACAGCGGCAGCGTGCATCCGAGCGATGCAGTGGCGTACGCAACTCCGTACACGAACATCGACCGCACGGTGCGGTCGCGCTTGTCGGTCTGCACGCTCGGCATGGCGAACGGCAGCTTGTACCCGAACAGCATCGCGATGCCGAGTGCGATGAACAGCACACCGATGACCGCGGTGGCGTACTTCGCGTTCTCCAAGAGCGAACTGGTCCAGTACTGGGTGGCTGCACCGATGACGAAGAAGACGGCGATGAAGCCGGACGAGACCGCCACACCGACGAGCAGCGCGCGGCTGATCGGTGCTCGCTGCGAGCGCTCGTCGCCGGCGGTGACACCGAGGAAGTACATGAGATAGGTGGGCAGCAGCACGAATCCGCACGGGTTGATGGAGGCCACCATGCCGCGGATGAAGCTGAGCGACAGGTTCACAACAGGTCGCTCTCGATGAGCTCGGTGAGCCGTGCTTCGTCGAGCTGGCCGGTCTGGCGCACGATGACGCCGTCGGCGTCGACGAACAACGTGACCGGGAACGCGGCGATACCGGCGTCGTTGACGAATCCGCCACTGCCGTCGTAGAGCAACTCGTACTGCACACCGCGGTCGCGGGCGAACGACTCCTCGCGCTCGCTGGCGCCGAGGAAGCTGATGCCGACGAAGCGCACCTCGTCGCCGAACGCGAGGTGAGCTGCGGCGAAGTCGGGGAGCTCCTTCCGGCACGGCACGCACGTGGAACCCCACACGTTGATCACCATCGGCTGCCCGACGAGCGAGCGGACGGCCACGTCGGTGCCATCGAGGCTCTGCACGTTCACGTCGGGCAGTTGCTCGCCCTTCACGACAGCGTTGGTCTCGATGCTCGGTGGCTCCGGGATGCCGCCGTCGTCGGACAGTTCGGTGTCGACGGAGGCCGAACCACCGTTGCGGTCCTGCGCGAGCGCCCACCCGAGGGCCAACGAAGCGAGTGCTGCGACGATGAGCGAGCCGACCAGCAGCCGAGGACGAAGCTTCACGTCGGTCAGGTTACCGGTGCCGTGCCGAGGGTGCCCATCACGGCAAGAGCCCCCGCCGTCACCTCCGCCCCCGGGGGGAGAGGCGGGAGTGACGACGAGGGGCTTTGCGATGCCAGCCTGCGGGTCGCGAGTGCGTTGCCGCCGGCTGGCGATCTTGGCTACCCAGCCGCTGCGGTGGGCAGACACCGAATGTGGTGCCGGCCCACCGAGCGGGGCAGGGTTGATCAGGCGACCCGATCCGGACGGGGCCGGAGCAGGTGCGGAGGGATGGGAACCTCGTCGATGACGACGACCGGTCTCGGGTGCTTCGGTGGTCGGCCACGAGGGCGCTTGTTCTCGACCACTCGCCCGTTCTCGATCAGCTCGCCACCCCACACGCCCCACGGCTCGGCTCGGTCGAGCGCACCCGCCAGGCAGTCGTCGGCAAGTGTGCACTTGCTGCAGATGGCCTTGGCGCGCGCGGTGTCGAGCGGGACGTCCGAGAAGAACAGGTGGGTGAGCGTGCCGTTGCCGTCGGCGCAGCGCGGCTTGGCGACGCGCACGGAGATCGGCTCGACGAGCTCGTCGAATTCGTGTTGGAGGTCTGTGTCGTTCAGTGTTGCGTACATTTTCGGTGTCCCTCTCGGACGGTGCAGAAGTTGGAAAAACCAGAAAGGCCGCCGGGATCTTGCGATCCCGACGGCCTCGGAGTGGAGCGAACGACGTGTGTTACGTCGTGAGCTTCCCGAGGCGTCGGGCGTGGCGCTTGGTAGCGGTGGCGTTGATGGAGTTCACGTTCATTGCCATGCGCTCGCGCCACTGGTAGCCGTGACCAAAATCGCCGCACGGACGCGCGGCGCTGGCCGGAGCGGCCAGTTGCGTTGCGAGAGCGGTGCGGATCATGGTTCTTCGTTACCTTCTGTGGTCGTGTGGAGTTGTTGGTGATGTGCGGCGCGCGAGCCGCAAATCGTTGACAAGGCAACCACGTCTGCGCGGCGACGTCAACTGATTTATTCCGCTGCGATGTTCGAGCACCCACGAACGTCGGCGCTGCGACACCCGATGCGGATGCCGGACCGCCGATGCTGCGGTGTGAGCGTCAGCCGGGGTGTGATCCGGCCGGGTCGGTGGCCGGCGCGGTGGGCTTCGACGGGACCGGGGTGATGACCGACGCCGCCGGCATGAAGATGTGCTGGCGGTAGTACTGCAGCTCGGCCACGCTCTCGCGGATGTCGTCGAGCGCACGGTGGCTGCCGGCCTTCTGGCCGCGACCGTTGAGCAGGCCCGGGTACCAGCGGCGCACGAGCTCCTTGACGCTGCTGACGTCGACGCTGCGGTAGTGGAGGTGGTTCTCGATCTCGGGCAGGTAGGCCGCCAGGAACCGGCGGTCCATGCCGATCGAGTTGCCGCACAGCGGCACCCTGCGGGCCTCCGGCACGTGCTGCTTGATGAATGCGAGCGTCGCCGCGCCGGCTTCCTCGAGCGTGATGGTGGAGGCACGGATCTGATCGAGCAACCCGCTCTTGGTGTGCATGTCGATGACCACCTGCTCCATCAGCGCGAGTGCGGACTCGGGTTGGTTGACCACCAGGTCGGGGCCTTCGGCGATGATGTTCAGCTCGTCGTCGGTGATGATCGTCGCGATCTCGACGATCACGTGCTGCGCCGGTTCGAGGCCGGTCATCTCCAGGTCCATCCACACGAGCACGGCCGCGACCCTACCTGGTGAGTGACGACAGCGGGTGAGCGACGGCGAGTCATCCTAAAGAAGTCTTGCGCAAGAAGTCTTTAGAATCGTAGGATGGTGGCCATGAGCGATCCGTCCGTCCGCATCACCGATCCGCACCGCATCCGCGCGCTGGCGCACCCCGTGCGCTTGGAGCTGATGGAGGTGCTCGCCGACGGGCCGCGCACCGCCACCGAGTGTGCGGCGGCCACCGGCGAGAGCGTGGCCAGCTGCTCGTTCCACCTGCGCATGCTGGCCAAGTACGGCTACATCGAACCGGCCACTCGACGCGGCAGGGAGAAGCCGTGGCAGGTCGTCAGTGCCGGGCGCGACATGCGGCCGTCCGACGACGGGGACCCCGACTCCGTGCAGGCGCTGGGCGTGATGGCACACGTCTACGTGGAGCGCGAGTTCGATCAGATCCGGTCGTACGTGTCGGCCATCACCCGCGAGCCCATCGAATGGGTGCAGGCGTCCACCCTGTTCGGGTCGCACACGTGGGCCACCAGCGACGAGCTGGCCGAGTTGAGTGCCACCATCCAGCGCCTCACCGATCGGTTCGACGGCCGGCGCGGCGACCCGTCGCTGCGCCCACCCGGCGCCCGACCGATCCGCGTGTTCGCCGCGGCGCACGTCGACCTCGCTCACGAGCGTCGCTCGTGAACGCGTTGCAGGTGCCGGCCTTCCGGCGGCTCGCGCTCGCGTGGGCGTTCTCCAACTTCGGCGACAGTGCGCTCTACCTCACGCTCGCGGTGTGGGTGAAGGACCTCACCGGCTCCGATGCGTCGGCCGGGCTGGTGTTCCTGTTCCTCGGCCTGCCGGTGCTCCTCGCGCCGGTGGCCGGACAGCTCGCCGACCGCGGCTCGCGGCGCCGCCTCGTGGTGCTGGCGAACCTGGCCGGCGCGGCGGTGGTGCTCACGCTCGGCTTCGTCGACGGTCGCAACGACGTGTGGATCATCTACGTGGTCACGTTCCTGTACGGCCTCATCACCTACCTCACGAGTGCGGCCGGCGCGGGTCTCGTGCGCGACCTGCTCGCCGACGACCAGCTGGCCAGCGGCAACGGGCTGCTCTCCACCATCGATCAAGGGCTGCGGCTCGTCAGCCCGCTCGTCGGCGTGGGCGCGTACGCACTCTTCGGCGGTTTCGCGATCGCGTGGGTGGCCTCGCTGATGCTGGTGGCTGCGGCGGTGGTCACTGCCACCGTGCGCGTGGTCGAGTCGCCGCCCGCACCGCGCGAACCCTTCTGGCCGGAGATCACCGCCGGCGTGCGACACATCCGTTCCGTGCCGGTGCTCGCGCGGGTGACGGTGGCGATGGCAGTTGCGGTGGGCATCACCGGACTCGCCAACACGGTGATCTTCGCGCTCATCGACGAAGGGCTGCATCGCAGCAGCGACTTCTTCGGGGTGTTCGCCGCGTTCCAAGGCGGCGGCGCCGTGGTCGGCGGCCTCACCGCCGCGGCCGTCATCACCAGGTTCGAGGAGCGCGCGGTCATCGCCGGCGGCATGGTGGCGATGGCCGCCGGCCTCGCGGCAGCGGCCGTCGCCGACGTCGTCGTCGTGTGCATCGCCGCGTGGGTCGTCGGCTGGATGGTCTCGTGGATCTTCGTCGCCTTCAGCACGCTCCGGCAGCGGGTCACGCCAGCGCAGTTGCAGGGACGTGTGCAGGCCGCGGTGAACGTCGCGCTCAACGGCCCGCAAGCCGTCGGCACTGCGCTCGGTGCCGTGCTCGTCGCGGTGGTCGACTATCGCATCCTGATCGTCGGCATGGCCGTGGTGATCGCCGGCTGCGCGGTCCCGGTCGCAGCCCGCGCTGCACCTGCGTCCGGCGAGGTGCCGCGCGGTACCGTTCGACACGTATGACCGATGCCATCGAGGTGCCCATCAAGCCTGCTGCCACGGTGATGCTCGTGCGCGACACCGACGGCGATCTGGAGGTGTTCATGCTCCGTCGCACCGCCAACGCGGTGTTCGCCGGAGGCATGTACGTGTTCCCCGGTGGGAAGGTCGACGCGGCCGACGGCGAGGGCGACGAGGGGTATCGCATCGCGGCCATCCGTGAGTGCTACGAGGAGGCCGGCGTGCTGCTGGCCGTCGATGCCGACGGTCGCATGGTCGACGACGGCCACCCGGCGCTCGCGCACCGCACCGCGGTGTACGACGGCGACATCGACGTGCGAGCGTTGGCCGCCGAGCACGGGCTGCGGCTGGCCACGGATGCGTTGCCGTGGATGAGTCACTGGATCACCCCCAAGGGCGAGACCGCCCGCCGATTCGACACGCGGTTCTTCATGGCCGCGACCCCCGTCGGGCAGACCTCGCATCACGACGACAACGAGACCGTGGCGAGCATGTGGGTGCGCCCCGCCGACGCGCTCGCGCGCCACGCCGCGGGTGAGCTGATGCTGATGCCGCCCACCGTCACCAACCTGCAGTTCCTCGCAGAGCACTCCAGCGTGGCGACGGCGATGGCGGCCGGTTGGGCGGTCGGCACGCCGATGTGCATCATGCCCAAGATCCGTCTCGACGATGCGGGTCGACTGGTGGGCATCGCGATGCCCGGCGACCCCGACTACGACACGCTCGACTGACCGCCCGCAGGCTTCTGGGTCGGTTCTGTCCCGGCCGCCGGGACGATTCCTGTCCAGATGCCGAGCTGGGACGATTCCTGTCCAGAAACCGTCCGGGGCGTGCTCACTCGTTGGCGGCTGCTGCGTCCTTGGCGTCGAGCGCGGCCGACACCATCTGCAGCATGCGAGCGCTGCAGCCGGCCATGTTGGTGGGGGGCGCGACTTCGTCGACGATGAGCCGCGCGATGGCGCGGAACTCGTCGGCAGCGGGGCCGACACCGTCGAGCGCGACGGGTGCACCAGTGTCGCCGCCGGCCGACACCGAGGCTTCCAGCGGGATGCGACCGAGCAGCGGCACGCCGATCTGGTCGGCGAGCGCCTGCCCGCCGCCTTCGCCGAACAGCGCGTACGAGGTGCCGTGCTCGCAGGTGAACGCGCTCATGTTCTCGATGACACCAGACACGCGCAGGAAGCTGCGCCGAGCCATGTCGGCCGCTCGAGCGGCCACCTTCTGCGCGGCCAGCGCAGGAGTGGTGACGATGAGCAGATCGGTGCGCGGCAACATGCGCGCGAGGCCCATCTGCACGTCGCCGGTGCCCGGCGGCATGTCGATGAACAGGTAGTCGAGCTCGCCCCACTCCACGTCGTGCAGGAACTGCTCCACCGCCTTGGTGAGCATCAGGCCACGCCACATCAGCGCGGTGTCCTCGCCGACCAGAAAGCCGGTGCTGACCACCTTCAGCAGGCCCTTGGACAGGCCGCGACCGACGACCAGCTCGTTCGGGATGATCTTCGGCTTGTCGCTGCCGTCGACGTTCTGCGCCTCGAGCGGCTCGTCGATGCCCAACAGGCGCGGCACCGAGAAACCCCAGATGTCGGCGTCGAGCACGCCGACGGTGAACCCTTGCGCAGCGACCGCGGCGGCGAGGTTGACCGTGACCGAGCTCTTGCCCACGCCGCCCTTGCCGCTGGCGATGGCGAGCACGCGGGTGGTGACCGGGATGGCGGTGTCGGGAGCGGCCTCGCGAGCGTTCCAGCGAGCCTTGAGCATCACGTCGCTGCGTTCCTCGCTGGTCATCTCGCCCCAGTCGATGTGCACGTCGGTGACGCCGGGGTGCACCGCCACGCGGGTCTCGACGTCGCGCTTGATCTGCGCGCGCAACGGGCAACCGCCGATGGTGAGCTTGACGCCCACGGAGACGACGCCGTCGGCCGAGACCAAGACGCCGGGCACCATGCCGAGGGTGACGATGTCGGCGCCGAGCTCGGGATCGATGACGGCTCGCAGCAGCTCGATGACTTCGTCGGTGCTGGGCGGTGCGGGAATCACGAAGTCAATGCTACGGTAATTCCCGGGTACACTCTCGCCCACCCCCGGAAACCGTTCCGGCCCTTTCTCGTCAAGGAGGAGCACCTGTGATCACGCTCACCGACACCGCCGCCAAGAAGGTCAAGGAACTGCTCGAGGCCGAAGGCGCGACTGACCTCGCGCTGCGCGTCGCGGTGCGTCCCGGCGGGTGCAGCGGCTTCTCGTACGAGATGTTCTTCGACGGCGACATCGCGGCCGACGACGAGAAGGCCGAGTTCGGTGCCGAGCCGGTCAGCGTGGTCGTCGATCCCGCGTCGGCACAGCTGCTGCTCGGAGCCACGCTCGACTACAAGGACGGCCTCAACCAGGCCGGCTTCGCCATCACGAACCCGAACGCATCACGCAGCTGCGGCTGCGGCCAGTCCTTCAGCTGACACGTCGTTCAGCTGACACAGTCGGCTGACTGAGTGGGCCGTTCACGCGAGCAGTGCGTCGATCCGTTCGCGCAGTTCGCCGCGGTCCCAGATGGCGTCGAGGCGGTCGACCACCGTGCCGGTCGCGTCGATGAAGTAGATGATCGGCTCGTACTCCGCGCCCAGCGACTCCACGGCCGGTGCCACCACGGTGGCGGCATCGTCGGCGTACACGTCGGCGTGCACCATCACGATCGCGTCGCCCACCCGCTCGCCTTCGGCGACCAGGAACTCGAGGCCGGGCGTGCACGTGCCGGTGCTGCAATGAGCGGGCGTGCCCACCATGTAGGCCACCGGCTTGCCGCTGGCGAGTGCCTCGGTGAGCGTGACGGCGTGCAGCGGGCACGGGTCGGGCGTCAGCGAGCAGTACGGATCCACGCCGCGGTGGTCGTCGACGGTGGGGGTGTCGAAGCCGGGCATCGCCGCGCCGGTGACGGGAGTCTTCACGTCGGCGGGGTCGAACAGTTCGAAGGTCGCGCCGTAGCCGTCGTCGTCCTGGAAGCGCATGGTGTAGATGACTGCCCGCTCCAGCTCCGCGCGCACCTCCCAGTACGGGGTCGAGATGCCGTCCTTTCGCTTGCGGCCGACGACGTCGGCCACTCGCGTGCCTTCGAAGTCCTCGATCCAGCCGGGCAGTTCGTCGGGTCCGTTGTCGAGCATGCGTGCGTCGTCGGCCAACGACACCGGCAGGCGCGCCTCGCCGGGAGTGAAGAGCGGGTGGTTGGGGAATCGCTGCACGATCACCCAGCCGCCGTTCGGTGCCGAAGTGCCGTCACTCGGAGCCCCGCCGGTGTCGCCCGTCGAGTTGCCGGTGGTGCCGTCGGTCTCGGTGGATCCGGTGTCGGTCGAGTCGTCGCTGTTGCCACAGGCAGCGAGCGCAACCGCACCGCCAGCGGCGGCGAGGAAGTGTCGTCGCGAGAAATTCACGAACTGAAGGGTACTTCGGTTGCGTTGCGGTTTCCCAGCGTGCGAGTCTCCCCCCGATGACGTTCGACACAGGCGCGGGACGCGAGGAGCGCGGCGGTTCACCGTCGCGGTCGCGCCGATCCATCCTGCTCGGCGGTGCTGCCGCGCTCGCGGTGCTGTTCGTCGGCGGCGCCGTCGTGCAACTGCCGCGCATCGAGAGCGACCTCCAGTCGCGCGTCGACGAACGCCTCGCGGTGGGCGGCTTCGCGGCCACGTCGAGCTTCTCCGGTCAGGACGCCACGCTGCGCTGCTCGGCCCCGTTGGCCGACCCGGCAGCCGCGGTCGCGGTCGCAGAGTCGGTGTGGGGCGTGCGCACGGCGACGCTCGATGCCACGTGCACCGGTGACGGCGTCACCACCACCGCGAACGATGCCACCACCGCGGCACCCACCGCGTCGACAACCACCACGACGGCACCCACCGTCGTGGAGACGACGACCGTCACGACCGCCGCTCCGACAACGGTTGCGGTCACCACCACCACGGCAGCGCCGGTCGTGGTGTTCGGCGCGCAGTTCGCCGACGGTCTGATCGTGCTCAGCGGCAAGGTCGGCAGCGACCTCGAGCGGTTCGTGCTGGTGCAACGCGCGCAGGGTGCGGTCGCGCCCGCCAACGTCATCAATCTGGTGGTCGTCGACCCGACGGTTCCCACGGTGCCCGCCGACTCGTTCGGTTCGTTCCTGAACCTGATGGCGGCGATGCCACCCAACCTGGTCACCGGCAGCCTCGAGTGGAACGGCGGTTCGCTCGTGGCGAGCGGCTCGTACATCGACGACACCGGTCGCGCGGCCTTCGGAGCAGCCGCCGCGGCCGCGGGTGTCGCGCCCACGCTCACGGTGCGAGCGACGGCCACCGCCGACCAGGCTGCCGCGCTGGAGATCGAGTTGAACGCCCTGGTGGCGGCCGAACCGATCCTGTTCGACAAGGGCAGCACCACCATCAGCCTGTCGTCGCTGGCGACGGTGCAGAAGGTGGCCGGCATCGCCAAGCGGTACGCCGGAGTGTCCATCGATGTGCAGGGCCACACCGACAGCGAAGGCGATCCGGGCCGCAACCTCACGCTCAGCCAGCAACGGGCGGCGGCGGTTCGCGATGCGCTCGTGGTGCTCGGGGTGCCGGCCGCCCAGCTCACGTCGCAAGGCTTCGGGCTCACGCAACCGATCCTCGACGCCGCCGGCAACGAAGTGCCCGAGCTCAGCCGCCGCGTCGTGTTCGGAGTCACCCTTGCTTGATCACACCGCTCACCCGTCGCATCACCTCCATCGCTAGGAAGGCACCTCGTGTCGTACACACTCGCAAAATGGGCGCTCTGGTTGATCAGTGCCGCCGTCGCCGGCTTCATCGTCGGCTGGATGCTCCGGGGTCTGCGCCGTGCATCGATCGGTGAGTCGACCGACGGCGGTGCGGTGGCCGCGGATCCGGCCGAGCTCGCCCGCCTGCGTGCCAGGGTCGACTACCTGGAACCGGTTGCCGCCGACACCGATCGGCTGCGCCGCCAGGTGGAGGAGTACCGGGTGCTGGCGGCGTCGGCCCAGGCCGCCGCGTCGGCACAGCCGCCGGTCGAGACGTTCGCCGACGAGGCCTCGGTCGCGGCAGAGCGCGATCGCTGGGCAGCGCTGGCAACGGCGCACGAGGCCACCATCGGCGAACTGCGTGCTCGGCTCTGGAACCAGGACGCCAAGATCGGCGAGCTGCGTTCGTTGCTCGCGACGCAACACGCCTCCACCGCCCCGCCCGACCCGAACGTCGACGAAGGTTCGGAGGTGCTCGGCGAGAAGATCCGCCTCAACGATCTCACCGTGATCGAAGGCATCGGACCCAAGATCGCGAACCTGCTGCAGACCAACGACGTGAAGACCTGGTGGCAGCTGTACCTCACCGACGTCGGCACGATTCGTGCGGTTCTCGAGAGCGCCGGGCCTCGCTTCCAGGTGCACGATCCCGGCAGTTGGCCGCAGCAGGCCGGCCTGCTGGCGCGTGGCGAGTGGCAACAGTTCAAGGCCCTCACCGACGCACTGAGGGGCGGCAGGCGCGCGGAGTGAGCCCGCCGTCCATCGCGTTCGTGCTCAACGGCGAGCCGGTGTCGGTCGCCGACGACGGGTGCTCGTTGCTGGAGGCGCTGCGCGACCGGCTGCGAGTGCGGTCACCGAAGGACGGCTGCAGTCCGCAGGGTCAGTGCGGCTGCTGCACGGTGTGGGTCGACGGGCAGCCCCGCGTGGCCTGCGTGACGCCGATGGCGAGGGTGTCCGGCCGCGAGGTCACCACCGTCGAAGGGTTGCCCGACGCGGCCGAGTGGGGTGAACGGCTGTGCGCGGCAGGGGGCAGCCAGTGCGGGTTCTGCACACCCGGCATCGTGATGCGTGTGGCCGCCGTCGCCGCCGCTGCGCGCGACGAGGCAGCGGTGCGACGCGCGCTGCTCGCGCACCTCTGTCGGTGCACCGGATGGAACACGGTGGTGGCCGGAGTCGTCGACGCGCCTGCCGACTCGTCGCCCCGCGACCTGGCTGCCGCGGCGCGACGTGCGGCGATCGAAGGCGGTGCACCGCAGGCGGTGGCACCATCGGTCGCACTCGGCAACGGCGGG
The DNA here is from genome assembly GCA_964632715.1 of uncultured Bifidobacterium sp. Classification (GTDB taxonomy): domain Bacteria; phylum Actinomycetota; class Acidimicrobiia; order Acidimicrobiales; family Ilumatobacteraceae; genus UBA668. The sequence continues at coordinate 27,828 of CAZWCU010000013.1, forward strand.
TTCGCGGCCGACACGGCGCCGGCCGATTCGCTGATCGCCGTGCGCACCGGCGACGGGGACTGGGTGGTGGCGCCCACGCTCACCGAAGCCCGGCGCCAGGCGGGCAAGGTGCAGGGGCGACGGACGACCGAACCGCTGCGCTGGCCGATCGAGTTGCCCGCGGGGGAGTGGGTGCGCACGCTGCAGACCACGTGGGTGGAGCCGGCGTACCTCGAGCCCGACGCGGCGTGGTGCGTGCCGGGCGGCACGCCCGTGGGCCCGCTCACCAACGGTGGTGCGTTCGGCGGCAAGGTCGGTGCCTCGGAGGTCGCGTCCGCGGCACGCCGGTTGGCCGACCAGCACGGCGCGCCGGTGCTGGCGATGTACAGCCGCGAGGACGTCGTGCGCCTCGGGCCGAAGCGGCCGCCGATCGCCGCGGGAGTGCGTGCCGACGGCACCGGCGTCGTGCACGTGGCCCGCACGCCTGGCGTCGCCGCCGCGATCGCAGCGGTCGCGCCCGCGCTGGAGGTGCGCGAGATCGACGTGCCCGGACCGCCCACCTCGACCGCGCTGCGAGGCGCCGGGTGGGTCGAGGCGTTGGTGCTGCTCGCCGCCGCCGGCGACTGGATCACCGCGCCCACCGGGGCGCGGGCGAGAGCCACGATCGACGAGCGCGGCGACCTCCACGTGGAGGTCGCCGCCGGGACGGTGCTCGACGAGACCGTGCTGCGCAGCTACTGCGTCGGTGCCGCGCACATGGCGCTCGGCTGGGTTCGCCACGAAGGCGTCGCGGTCAGCGCCGAAGGCGAGGTGCTCGACCTCACCATCCGCAGTTTCGGTGTGCTGCGTGCCGTCGACACCCCCGCGATCATCGTGTCGGTCGTCGACGAGATCGGCCCGCCCGTGAACGGGTCCGATGCCGTGTTCGCGGCGGTTGCTGCTGCCGTGTGGCGACACGATGGCTTCCCACCGCGGTGGCCTACGATGCGGGCATGAACGCACCCCTCGGCCCGTACACACCCGTCGTCCGCGCTGGCGACTGGATCATCGTCAGCGGACAGCTCGGCATGAAGGACGGCGTGCTCGCCGAGGGCGGCGTCGCCGGGCAGACCGCGCAGGCGGTGGAGAACCTGAAGGAACGGCTCGCATCGATGGACGCCACCCTCGCCGACGTTGCGAAGACGCTGTGCTTCCTCACCGACATGGACACGTTCGCCACCTTCAACGAGGCCTACGTGGCGGGCTTCGGCGACAGTCGCCCGGCGCGCAGCACCATCGGTGTGGCGGCGCTGCCGGCCGGCGGCTCGGTCGAGATCGAAGCCTGGGCCTTCAAGCCGCTGGCATGACTGCGGTAGGGTGACCTCGTGCCCGGTGCCATCGCCATCATCCTCGTGCTGCTCATCTTCCCGGTCATCGCCATCATGGGGTCGGCCACCATCGCCGCGCTGCTGGGCTTCCTGCTCAACCGCGACGGCGTGCAGCGCAACGAGGGCAGCGAGCTGCTCGACACCAACTACTAGGCGGCCCGCTCCAGCGCGTTCTGCACCCGCTTGACTCGTCCCTTGGGGCAGGCTCGATGATGGACGACGTGACGAACCAGCACCCTGCTCCGCAGCTGTTCACGATCGGCGAGTTCGCCCGGCTGACCCGACTGACCACCAAGGCGCTGCGCGTCTACGAGGAGCACGGACTGCTGCGGCCCGTACGGGTCGACCCGGCGAACGGTTACCGCCACTACGGCGTCGAGCAGGTCGACACTGCGCGGCTGGTGGGCCTGCTGCGCGGTGCCGATGTCGCTCTCGCCGAGGTCGGGCTGCTGCTCGCCGACCTCGCGGGCGACCGCGGGCGGGCCGCCGACCGACTCGATGCGCACCTGCGCACGATCGAGCGGCAGCACTCGAGCCGACGGCTGCTGGTGCGTCACGTCCACTCCATCATTCGAGACAAGGAGCCATCGATGTTCACCATCAGCACCCGCCACGTTCCCGCACAACGCGTCATGTCGATGCAGCGACGACTGCACGCACACGAGACCGATCCGTTCGTCGCCGAGGTGAAGGAGGTGTTCGCAGCTCACCTCGACGGTGTCGCGGCGACCGGTCCGCTGACCCTCATCTTCCACGGCGTCGTCGACGCCGAGAGCGACGGGCCATTGGAAGTGGTGCTCGGCGTGCCCGACCACGTCGCGCCGACCGATCTCATCGGCATCCGCACCGAGCCGGCGCACGACGAGGCCTACACCACCATCACGAAGGCGGAGTGGGCGTATCCGGCGATCCTGGCGGCATACGACGCGGTGGGCTGCTCGCCCGACGCGCAGGCGCGCGGCGGGAGTCGGCTGTCGTGCCGCGAGGTGTACCTCGCCGAGCCGGACGCCATCGGCGACGACGACCTCACCTGTGACATCGCCTTCCCGCTGGGCGACCAGTAGCAACGGCGGGATGCGCGGCGGACACGTGCGCGCCCCGCCCGTCAGGTGTGTTCGATTCCGAGTGCGACGCTCCTCACCTGCATGAATCGAAATCGAACTCACGTGACGGAACCCACATCGAGGGCGGCCCGGGAGCACTCGCCAACCGGCCGACCAGGGTCCTCCGCTCGCGCTCGCAGAGAACCGGTAGCGTTGACGGCGTTGGAGCCTCCACGGGCTCCCTCCAGACCCCGGGCCGCTTGTAACGGTGCCGGGGTCACTTCGTTCTCGGGCGCCGTCCGCGCGCAGCTGGCAGACTGGCGACCATGCATCAGCACGATGCCTCCACCGAGGTGCTCACGCAAGCGATCGTCGACTACGCGGTCGACCGGGTCTCGATGGAGCCACCGCTCGACGGGCCGCGCACGCCCGAAGCGCTCGCCGCTGAGGCGGGCCGCACCATCACCGAGGAGGGGCTCGGCGGCCTGGAAGCACTGCGCGTGTTCGGCGAGGTGCTGGCACCGGCCTGCATCTCGGTCGACCATCCGCGCTTCCTCTCGTTCGTGCCGGCAGCACCCACCGAGGCGAGCATCTTGTTCGACCTGGTGGTCGGGGCTTCCAGCATCTACGCCGGGTCGTGGATGGAGGGCGGCGGCGCGGTGTTCGCGGAGAACGAAGCGCTGCGCTACATCGCCGACCTGGCGGGCATGTCGCCCGCCGCGGGTGGGGTGTTCGTCAGCGGTGGTACGGCCGGCAACCTCAGCGCGCTCATCGCGGCTCGCCATCGCTGGCGCACGCGGGCCGGCGGCCGGTTCGATCGCACCAGGGGCCTGATCATCTCCTCGAAGGGTGCGCACAGCAGCATCGCCGCGGCCTGCCGGGCGATGGACGCCGACGAGGTGTCGGTCACCTCCGACGAGGAAGGGCGACTGCACATCGAGAACCTGCGCGACGCGCTCTCCGCGCTGAGCGCCGAGGATCGCGACCGGGTGTTCGCCGTGGTCGCCACCTGTGGCACCACCAACGCCGGTGTCATCGACGACCTTGATGCGGCAGCCGATGCGGCGGCCGAGCTCGGCGTGTGGTTCCACGTCGACGGCGCGTACGGCGGTGCAGGGCTGGCAGCGCCCAGCGTGCGCGCTCGCTACCACGGCATCGAACGGTGCGACAGCTTCATCGTCGACCCGCACAAGTGGCTGTTCGCACCCTTCGACTGCTGTGCGCTCGTCTACGCCGACCCACTGGCCGCACGCGCTGCGCACCGCCAGCACGCGGAGTACCTCGACGTGCTCCACGCCGACGACGAACACGACGAGCAGTGGAACCCGAGCGACTTCGCCCACCACCTGTCGCGGCGCGCACGCGGTCTCCCGTTCTGGTTCAGCCTCGCCACCTACGGCACCGTCGCCTACCGCGATGCGGTGGAGCAGACCCTCACCGTCACTCGTGCAGCAGCGCAACTGGTGCGCGACGCGGCGAACCTCGAACTCATCATGGAGCCGGAGCTCAGCGTCGTGCTGTTCCGGCGGGTCGGGTGGACGCCCACGCAGTACCAGGCGTGGAGCGACCGGCTCTTGGCCGAGGGCACCGCGTTCGTGGTGCCGACCGCATGGGCCGGCGAGACCGTGCTGCGCATCTGCGTCGTCAACCCGCGCACCACGGTCGACGACATCCGGCTCATCCTCGACTCGCTCGCCTGAACGGAGGCTGACATGGCCGATCTGCTCATCCGCAACGCACGTCTGGTGGCCACGGTCGACCCGCTGCGCCGCGAGCTACCCGGTGGGTGGGTGGCCGTCACCGGCAACCTCATCGAAGCGGTCGGCACCAGCATCGACCCGGTGCCGGCAGCCACTCGCACCATCGACGCTTCCGACTGCCTGGTCACTCCCGGGCTGATCAACGCCCACCACCACATGTACCAGAACCTCACTCGCGCCTTCCCGCCGATGACCGACAAGCCGCTGTTCGGTTGGCTGCAGAGCCTGTACCCGTTGTGGCGCGCGATCGACGAGGAGTCGGTGTACGCCAGCGCGTTCGTGGGGCTCGCCGAGCTGGCGCTCAGCGGGTGCACCACCAGCAGCGACCACCTGTACCTGCACCCGCGAGGTGGCGGCGACCTGCTCAGCGCAGAGATCGCGGCGGCACGTGAGCTCGGTGTGCGCTTCCACCCCACCCGCGGGTCGATGAGCCTCAGCCAGAAGGACGGCGGCCTGCCACCCGACGACGTGGTGGCCGACGACGACGAGATCCTCGCCGCCAGTGAGGCAGCGGTGGCACAACACCACGATCGCAGCCATGGTGCGATGGTGCGCATCGCACTCGCGCCGTGCAGCCCGTTCAGCGTCACCGAGCGGCTGATGGTCGCCAGCGCGGAACTGGCCGAGCAGCTCAACGTGCGCCTGCACACCCACTTCGCCGAGAACGCGGAGGACGACGAGTTCTCGCTGGCCACCTTCGGCTGCCGGCCGATGGAGTACCTGGAGCGCACGGGGTGGTGCACGGACCGCACCTGGGTGGCGCACTGCGTGATGCCGAACCACGACGAGGTGCACCGGCTGGGTGCAGCCGGCATCGGTGTGGCGCACTGCCCGAGCAGCAACCTCATCCTCGCCTCGGGCATCTCGCCGGTGGTGCCGATGCGCGCGGCGGGCGTGAAGGTCGGTCTCGGGGTCGACGGGTCGTCGTCGGCCGACAGCGCCTCGCTGTGGCTGGAGGCGCGCCAGGCGATGCTGCTGGCCAAGCTGCGCGACGGCGCGCACGCGAGCACCGCGCGCATGGCGCTGGAGATGGCCACGCTGGGCGGCGCCGGGTGCCTGGGTCGTGAGGGCGAGATCGGCGTCATCGCGCCCGGCGCGGCGGCCGACCTCGCGGTCTGGAAGCTCACCGGGCCCACGTTCGCAGGGGCATTGGCAGACCCGGTCGAGGCGTGGCTACGGTGCGGTCCCGTGAGCGCGTGGCACACCATCGTCAACGGCAGGTTCGTGGTGAACAGCGGCGAGATCGTGCACCCCGATCTGGCGCACGTGCTGCACAGCCATGCGCGGCACGCGGCCCGCATCCAGCGGCTCGACGACCGATGACGCACCGCCCCGCATGAACCCGACCCTCACGGCCTTCTTCGTGGCGTTCGGCACCGTGTTCCTCGCCGAGCTCCCCGACAAGACGATGGTCGCGTCGCTGGTGCTCACCACCCGCTATCGCCGTCCGCTCGCCGTCTGGGTCGGCGTGTCGGGTGCGTTCGTGTTCCACGTGGTGCTCGCCGTCAGCGTCGGCTCGCTGTTGCGTCGGCTGCCCGACACTCCGGTGAAGCTCGCGGTCGCAGCACTGTTCCTCATCGGCGGCGGGATGCTGTTGCGCAGTGGCGGCGAGGAGGCGGTGGACGACACCGACGTGCCCACCGACGTGTCGTTCCGTCGAGTGGCGCTCACGTCAGCGTCGGTGGTCGGCCTGGCCGAGTTCGGCGACCTCACCCAGCTCGCCACCGCCGGCATCGCCACCCGCTACTCGGCGCCCGTCGCGGTGGCGTTGGGTGCCTGGTGTGCGCTGGCCGCGGTGGCGGCGCTCGCGGTCACCGCGGGCGCGTGGATCGTGCAGCACGTGCCGCTCCATGTGGTGCAGCGGGTGGCCGGGTGCGTGTTCATCGTGTTCGGTGTCATCAGCCTGGTCAGCGCGTTCACCTGACCGCTCGCCGCACTGCGAGCGGGGCAATTCGCCCGGTACGGTGCATGCATGACCGAACAGGCTGATCAGTTCTTGGTGGGGGTGTCGCTGCCCGATGCGCTGCGCGCCCAGGAGTTCCTCACGGCCGCGACGGGCCTCGCGATGAAGGGCTCGCTGAAGCTGCGCGACGCGGTCATCGTGGCGAAGGACTCCGACGGCAACACGAACGTGCGCGAGACCATCGATCCGCAGCCCGGCCGCACGGCGCTGTCCAGCGGCGTCTGGACCGGGTTGCTCGGCTTCATGTTCGGTGGTCCCGTGGGCTGGTTGGTCGGTGGTGCCGTCGGTGCCGGCATCGGTGCGGCCTCGGCGAAGGTCATCGACCTGGGCGTGCCCGACGAGTGGGTGCAGTGGTTCCGCGAGTCGGTGCAGCCGAGCACCACGACCGTGGTGCTGCTGCTCGAGAACCTCGATGTAGGGGCGTTGGCCACGGAGCTGGAGCGGTTCCCGTTCGCCCGACTGGTGCACACCACGCTGCCCGAGTACTCCATGCGCCGGCTGGAAGAGGCGCTGGGTCAGAGCGACAGCAGTGTGTCGTCGCGGGTCGACGCCGTCGAACCTGCCGCCGACTGAGATCTGCCGCGGGCGCTGCCCTGCCGGTTCGCTCGACGGGTGCTCGCGTACGATTGACCTCGTGAACACCTTCGACCGGCGCACCTTCCTGGCTGCCGGGGCGGCGCTCCTTGCCGCGTGCTCGTCGTCCACGGCGTCGGGCGATAACCCTGCGCCGCGCATCCCGGGCATGCCCGACCTGCCGACCGGCGGCTCGGTGCGCGCCGCCATCACGTCGGTCGTGATGGTGGGCGACTCGATCACCGAGGGCAGCCAGGAGGCACTGCTCGCCACGTTCGAGAGCGCGGGTGTCGACGACGTGCGGATCGAAGGCAAGGCCAGCCGTCGCATCGAGGTCGGCAACGGCAAGGGCTCGGCGCCGCTGAGCGGAGTCGGCACCGTGTACACGCTGCTGTCGGAAGGCGCCGATCCGTCGGCATGGGTCATCGCGCTCGGCACCAACGATGTCGGCAGCTACGCCGACGCCACCGCCTACGGCGCCCTCATCGACTCGATCCTCGACATGCTGCCCGCAGCCAAGCCGCTGGTCTGGGTGAACACGTACCGCGACGATCACCTCGACGACACGCTGGTGTTCAACACGGTGCTCGCCGAGCGACTCGACGCACGCGGCAACGCCGCAGTCGCGGACTGGTTCGCGGTCGCGTCGGCCCCGGATCAGTCCGTGTTGCGCAGCGACAACCTGCACCCGAACGAGAATGGTCAGAACGCCCTGGCGCTGCTGGTGCTGGCAGCCCTGCAGCAGTTCT
>CAZWCU010000014.1:0-1074 GCA_964632715.1 uncultured Bifidobacterium sp.
AAATTTCCACACCCCCGTAAGGCGGAGCCCCGAGCCCGAAGACTTGGTCACCGCCGGATGGACCGACGTCAACGGGAACCTGGTCATCCGCAGCCGCGAGCGCGCCAGCGACTTGAGTCCGCAGGGGCTGGGCGAGACGGTGGAGCTGGCCGACTTCGACAAGATGGAGCAGATCCGCGCGCGTGTCGACCAGATCGTGCAGGACCCGGTGATGGCCGAGGCGCTGAAGCCGTGGTACCGCCAGTTCTGCAAGCGACCGTGCTTTCACGACGAGTACCTGCCCACGTTCAACCGGCCGAACGTGACGTTGGTCGACACCGACGGCAAGGGCGTCGATCGCATCACCGAGTCCAGCGTGTGGGCCAACGGTGTGGAGTATCCGGTCGACTGCCTCATCTATGCCACCGGATTCGAGGTGGGCACCGACTACGCGCGTCGCGCGGGCTACGAGGTGCACGGCATCGACGGGCTCACGCTCACCGAGAAGTGGGCCGACGGGGCCTCCACGTTCCACGGCTTCCACACACGAGGCTTCCCGAACTGCTTCATCGTCAGCATCGTGCAGTCGGGCTTCTCGGTGAACTTCCCGCACATGCTCGACGAGCAGGCGAAGCACCTCGGCTACCTCCTCGGTCGCGCCGAGGTGGAGGGCATCACCCGCATCGAGGCGACGCAGGAAGCCGAAGATGCGTGGGTGCAGACCATCATCGACATGGCGCAGTTCAACGTGAAGTTCCTCGAGTCGTGCACGCCCGGCTACTACAACAACGAGGGCAGGCCCGCGGAGCGCAGCGTGCGCAACGGCAGCTTCGGCGCCGGTTCTCCCGCGTTCATCCGGGTGCTGGAATCCTGGCGCGACGAAGGCTCGCTCGCCGGCCTCGACATCTCCACCTGAGTTGTCCCGCCCCTGCTGCGTCGCCACATCGAGTCGATCTCCCATCCACGTCATCCCGCATGCGAGGATTCCTCGCTCAGGGCATGACACAAACGAGTTCTGACGTCGGGAAGGTGGGCCGGCGCGGTGGTGGGGCGTGGCTAGGGTCCGCGGCCGTGACCGAGCCGCACGACTCTTCT
>CAZWCU010000014.1:1174-4291 GCA_964632715.1 uncultured Bifidobacterium sp.
CGCGCCTGGTGCGCGAACGGGCGGAGCTGCTCGCCGGGTGGTGCGCGGTGGACCCGGAAGCGGTGTGGCAGTGGGGCTTCATCGATCGCGTGGCCACAGGACTCAGCAACGTGCGCGACTTCGAGAACGATGACGGTGCCATCTTTCTCGAAGTCGCGACGCGTTGCCTCTGAGCTCGGGCGTCAGACGAGCGACAGCACCGGCTGCTCGTCGTCGTCCTCGACGGGAACGAGGTCGAGTGCGTCGGAGCCGAGGGCGCTGGTGCCCTTCGGGATCCACACCCACACGAACACTGCGGCGACGAGGGCCGCGACCGCGCTCGCCCACATCGACAGCGCCCATCCGTCGACGAACGCGTTGCGGGCCGCTTCGATCACCCGCGGTGCGTCGGCGCCCAGCTGCGGTGCCACGGCGAAGGTGCTGCCGATGCCGTCCTTCACGGACTCGGCCAGTTCTGGCGACAGCCCGACGGTCGCATCGCTGACGCTCGACGTGTACCCGGCGTTGACCAGGCTGCCGACGAGTGCGATGCCGATGGCCCCACCGAACTCGCGCACGGTGTCGTTCAGCGCCGAGGCGACTCCCTGCTTGTCCTCCGGCAGTGAGCCGGTGATGGCGGTGGTGCCAGGGGTCATCGCAAGGCCGGTCCCGAAGCCGATCACCATCAGACCGGGCAGCACCGTGAGGTAGCCGCCGTCGACGCTGCCGAACGCAGCCGTCATCGCCAGGCCGAGGCCGACGATGGAGATGCCGGCGGTGAGGATTGGCCGAAGCCCCGTGCGCTGCGCGATGCGCGGCGCGATGGTGCTCATCGGCATCATCATCGCTGCCATCGGCAGCAGGCCGACGGCGGCGCGCAGTGCGCTGAACCCGAGCACGGCCTGCAGGAACTGCACGACCACCAGGAACAGACCCATGATGATGACGAACGTCGCCATCAGGGCGACGGAGCTGCCGGCGACGGCGCGGTTGCCGAACACGCGCAGGTCGATGAGCGGACGTTCGTGGCGCAACTCCCAGCGGACGAACCAGATGGCGGACACGATGCCGACGACGGCGCCGAGCACGGTGAGCGGTGCGGTCCAGCCGACCTCCGGGCCTTCGTGGATGGCGAGGACGAGCCCGCCGACCGCGAGCGCCGACAGCACGGAGCCGAGCGTGTCGAAGCGGCCGGCGTGGTGCTCGCGGGAGTGCGGGACGAACTTGATCGTCATCACCAGCGCGCCGAGCGCGAGCACCGTCGGTGCCAGGAAGACCCACGGCCAGGTGAAGTTGTCGACCAGGAACGCGGACGAGATCAGCCCGAAGATGCCACCGGCGCCGGCGATGCCGCTCAGACGCCGATCGCGTTGCCGCGCTCCTCCGCAGGGAAGCTCGACGTGATGACCGACAAGGTGACCGGCATGATCATGGCGGCACCGACACCGGCGAGCACGCGAGCGGCGATGAGCACCGAGATGGTGCCGGCCGCGCTGGCGATGACGTTGGCGACGGCGAACAGCACCAGGCCGCCGACGAGCACGTGCTTGCGGCCCCAACGGTCGCCGATGGCGCCGATCGGGAGGAGCAGCGCGGCGAGTGCGATGGTGTAGCCGTTGATGGCCCACAGCAGTGCGCTCTGCCCGGCGCCGAGGTCGACGGCGAGCTGCTGCTGCGCGACGTTGAGACCCGACACCGATGCCACGACCGCCATCAGTGCGGTGCACGTGGCGATCAGGATCATGCGGCGGCGTCGAGCGTCAGCCGCGGTGGTCGGGTCGAGTGGGAGGTCGGCTCGGTCGAGCCGGTGGGAGGGGGTGTCGGTCGTCATCGGGTCCTTCGATCGTGTCAGTAACAGTACGAGACGGTACCGTACTGTTTGTGAGACGAAAAGACCAGACCCCGAAGGTGAGACGTTGGTCACCAGTACTGTCGTGCTCGGTGACGGACCCACGGATCGAACGCACGCGCCAGGCGGTGATGGACGCAGCGACGCACCTCCTCATGGAGGGCGGGCCCACGGCGGTCACCGTCGACGCGGTGGTCGCGCGATCAGGCGTGGCGAAATCCACCATGTATCGCCATTGGGCCACCCGCGACGAGCTCGTGGCCGCGATGTTCCTGCACCTGGTACCCACGTTCGACACGCCGGCGCCCGAGCTCGGCTTCGAGGACTCGTTGCGTGTGCTGATCACCTCGATGGTGCACCACATGAACGGCGAGCGGTTCCGCAAGACGGTGCCCGCGCTGCTGATGTTGAAGACGCGGCACCAGGAGATCGCCGAAGTGGAGGAGCAACTGCATGCGCAGCAGCAGGCGGTGTTCGACGAGGTGTTCCGCCGCGGCGAGGTCGAGGGTCGCGTGCCCGCAACCGTCGATCGCGAGCTGTTGCTCACGTTGCTGGTCGGGCCGCTGATGATGGCGATGATGTTCGAGTCGGTGCCACTCGGCGACGAGCTCGTCGACCGCACGGTCGGGCAGTTCCTCGCGGGCCTCGCGGTCGCGAGCGAATAGCCTCGCCCACATGCGCCTCACGCCGACCGATCGCGACCGGCTGCTCATCTTCACCGCCGCCGAGCTGGCTCGTGCCCGCCGCGCGAGAGGCCTGCAGCTCAACGTGCCGGAGGCCACCGCGCTCATCGCCGACACGGTGTGCGAAGCCGCTCGCGACGGAGTGCGCCTGATGGAGGCAGCGGCGCGCGGTGCCAGCGTGCTCACCGCGGCCGACGTGCTGCCGGGCGTCGCCGACATCGTGAGCGAGGTGAAGGTGGAGGCCGTGTTCGCCGACGGCACGAGGATGGTGGTGGTGCGCAACCCGTTCGGTGCCGCCGCCGGCTCGGGCGACGACGCGCCAGGGGCGGTGATCGTCGCCGCTCGCCAGCCCGCCGAGCCGGTCGGGTTGGTCACCATCGAGGTCACCAACACCAGCGACGTGCCGGTGAGCATCACGTCGCACTTCCACTTCTTCGAGGTCAACCCGCGGCTGTCGTTCTCCCGATCGATCGCGTACGGCATGCGGCTCGCCATTCCCGCAGGGGCCGCGCAGCGGTTCGAACCGGGACTGCCCACGCACGCATCGCTCGTCCCCATCGGTGGTGAGCGGGTGGCCATCGGGTTCGCCGGGCTGGTCGACGGACC
>CAZWCU010000014.1:4391-6995 GCA_964632715.1 uncultured Bifidobacterium sp.
CGCGACGGGCTGCTGTTGAAGGCAGCGGCCGTGCGCGACACGTGCGACCTGGTCATCTCCAACGTGGTCATCATCGACGCCACCTGCCGCATCGGGAAGGCCAGCATCGGCATCCGCGAGGGACGCATCTGCGGTGTCGGACGTGCCGGCAACCCCGATGTGCAGGACGACGTCGACGTGGTGGTCGGCACCGGTACCACCATCATCAGCGGCGAAGGCCTGATCGCGACCGCGGGGGCCATCGACACGCACGTGCACCTGCTCTCGCCACGCATCATGGAGGCGTCGCTCGCATCGGGCGTCACGTCCATCATCGGGCAGGAGTTCGGTCCGGTGTGGGGCGTGGGGGTCAACTCACCGTGGGCGCTACGTCATGCGTTCAACAGCTTCGACCAGTGGCCGGTCAACATCGGCTTCCTCGGTCGCGGGTCGTCGAGCGACGATGCGCCCCTCGTCGAGGCACTGGTGGAGGGTGGCGCGTGCGGCTTCAAGGTGCACGAGGACATGGGCGCGCACACGCGAGCGCTCGACACCGCGCTCAACGTCGCCGAGCAGTTCGACGTGCAGGTGGCGCTGCACACCGATGGCCTCAACGAGTGCCTCAGCGTGGACGACACGTTGGCGGTACTTGCCGGCCGCACCATTCACGCGTTCCACATCGAAGGGTGCGGCGGCGGGCACGTGCCCAACGTGCTGAAGCTGGCCGGCGTGCCCAACGTGATCGGCTCGTCCACCAACCCGACGCTGCCGTTCGGGCGCGATGCGCTCGACGAGCACTACGAGATGATCTTCAGTGCGCACGGCCTCAATCACCACTCGCACAGCGACCACGCGATGGTCACCGATCGCATCCGCAACGGCACGATGGGGGCGGAGGGCGTGCTGCACGATCTGGGCGTCATCGGCATCACGTCGAGCGATGCGCAGGGCATGGGCCGCGCCGGCGAGACCGTCCGCCGCACGTTCCAACTGGCCGCCAAGAACAAACAGGACCTGCTCACCGAACCGACCGTGCACGACAACGACCGCGTGCGCCAGTACCTCGCCAAGCTCACCATCAACCCCGCCATCGCGCACGGGTTGTCGCACGAGATCGGCTCGCTCGACGTGGGCAAGTTGGCCGACATCGTGCTGTGGCGGCCCGATCACTTCGGTGCGAAACCGCAGCTGGTGCTGAAGGCCGGCTTCCCCGCGTACGGGGTCACCGGCGATCCGAACGCCACCACCGATTCGTGCCAGCCGCTCGTGCTGGGTCCTCAGTTCGGTTCCTTCGGATCCACCGCCGCCGACCTGTCGGTGGCGTTCGTCAGCCAGGCCGCCCTCGACACGGGCGACGACCACATGACCACTCGTCGCCGGCGGGTCGCGGTGAAGGGCACGCGCAACATCGGCCCCGCGCAGATGGTGCTCAACGACCGGTTGGGTACGGTCGAGGTCGACCCTGCCACCGGCATGGTCTCGCTCGATGGCGAGCGCGTGTACTCGGCGCCGTCCGACACCGTGTCGCTCAGCCGCCTCTACTTCCTCTGATCCCGCACGACCGACCTCGCACGACTCGAAGGAGCGACTCCGATGACCACGCCACGCCTCGCCGGCTTCTCGATGCCACCGGAATGGGCACCGCACGAGCGCACCTGGATGGAGTTCCCACCGGTCAACGAAGGCTTCGGCGACGGCAGCGACGGGTGGTTGGGCACCGTGCGGGAGGTGTGGGCCAGCGTGGCGAACACCATCGCCCGCTTCGAGCCGGTATCGCTGGTGTGCAACATCGGCGACGGCGACATCGCGCGCGCGATGGTCGACGAGTTGATCGAGATCCACGAAACACCCATCGGCGACTCGTGGGCGCGCGACAGCGGGCCCACCTTCCTCACCCACCCCGACGGTCGCCTCGGGGCGACCCACTGGAAGTTCAACGCGTGGGGCGACGCGGGGTTCAGTGACTGGACCGACGAGCAGCACGTGGGTGCGTTCATCGCCGGTCTCGCCGGCGCCGAACTGTTCAGCTCGTCGATGGTGAACGAAGGCGGCGGCATCCACGTGGACGGTGAGGGCACCGTGCTGTGCACCACCACCGTGCAGCTCGACCCGGGTCGCAACCCGACGATGAACGCCGAGTCGGTGGAGACCGAGCTGAAGGCGTTCCTCGGTGTGAGCACGGCCATCTGGCTGCCGCGTGGGTTGACGAAGGACTACGACCGCTTCGGTACTCGCGGGCACGTCGACATCTGCGCGTGCTTCGTGGCGCCAGGTCGATTGCTCGTGCATCGCCAGACCGATCCGTCGCACCCCGACTTCGAGGTGACCGCCGAGTACATCGACATCCTGCGCCGCTCCACCGACGCGCTGGGCCGCGAGCTGGAGATCGTGGAGGTGCCGGCGCCGGTGCAGACCCACGCCGACGGCGAACTGGTCGACTGGAGCTACCTGAACCACTACATCTGCAACGGCGCGGTCATCCTGTGCAGCTTCGACGACCCCAACGACGACGTGGCCGCGAGCATCCTGGAAGGCGTGTACCCCGGTCGCGAGATCGTGCTGCACGACGCCCGCGACATCTTCGCCAGCGGCGGCGGCATCCACTGCATCACCCAACAGCAGCCG
>CAZWCU010000014.1:7095-33715 GCA_964632715.1 uncultured Bifidobacterium sp.
GAGCGATCGCGGCCGGCACCCGGCAGGATGGTCGGCCGTGAGCAGCATCGTGGTCTCTGAACTGGAATACGCACCGCCGGGGGCCGATTCGCTGTTCTTCGACGTCGGGTTCGGGGTGTCGCCCGGCGAGCATGCAGCGCTGGTCGGCGCCAACGGGGTGGGCAAGAGCACCATCCTGCGCATCCTCAGCGGCGACCTCGAGGCCGACGAGGGCGAGTTCGCGCTCGGCGGCACCGTGCTGTGCATGACCCAGGACGTGGGCATGTCGCGGCCCACCGACACGCTGCGCGACATGCTCATCGAAGTGGCACCGACGGCGCTGCGCGAGGCAGGGCGCGCGATGGTGATCGCCGAGAACGCGATGTACGCGGGCACCAGCGACGGCATGGACTATGCGGAAGCGCTGACGCACTGGGGCGACCTCGGCGGCTACGAGCTGGAAGCGCAGTGGGCCGCGGCCGCCCGCCGCAGCGTGAAGACACCGGTCGACGACTTCCACACCCGGCTGGTCAGCGAGCTGTCGGGCGGCGAACGCAAGCGGCTGGTGCTCGACCTGCTGCTCACCAGCAACGCCGACATCCTGCTGCTCGACGAGCCGGACAACTACCTCGACATCCCCACCCGGCTGTGGCTCGAGGAGCAGATCAAGAGCTGCAAGAGCACCATCCTGATGGTGAGCCACGACCGCACGCTGCTCGAGCGAGTGGCCAACAAGATCATCGTCATCGAAGGCTCCGGTGCGTGGGTGCACGGTGGCTCGTACGCGACGTTCCCCGACGCCCGTGCCCGCCGCCAGGAGCTGCTCGGCGACGCGCTCAAGCGGTGGAACGACGAAGAACGTCGCCTGTTCCAGCACATGAAGATCATGAAGCAGCGAGCCGCGCAGAACTTCAAGAACGCCACCAAGGCCAACGCGGCCGAGACTCGGTGGGAGAAGTTCGTGGCCATCGGTCCGCCGCCACCGCCGGTGCCCGACCAGAACATCTACGTCAACCTGCGCGGCGCCGACAGCGCTCGACGCGTCGTGCAGATGATCGACGTGTCGGTCAACGACCTGTTCCTGCCGTTCAGCGACGAAGTGCACTACGGAGAGCGCACCGGCCTCATCGGCCCCAACGGCACCGGCAAGAGCCACCTGCTCGGCGCGCTCGCGGGCACCATCGAGCACTACGACGGCACCATCGGGTTCGGCCCGCGCACGTCGGTCGGCACCTTCACGCAGATCAACGATCGCCCCGACTTCCTCGGCCGCGAGTGTTTCGAGATCGTGCGCGACCGCGTGTTCGACGACGAGAAGTCGATGAAGGCGCTCGCTCGCTACGGCCTCGCGGGCAATGCACGCCAGGAGTTCAACACTCTTTCGGGCGGCCAGAAGGCGCGCCTCGAGATCCTGTGCCTCGAACTCGAAGGGCACAACGTGCTGCTGCTCGACGAGCCCACCGACAACCTCGACATCGAGTCGTCGGAGGCCTTGGAGAAGGCACTCGACGGCTTCCAGGGCACGGTCATCGCAGTCAGCCACGATCGCACGTTCCTGGCCAAGCTCGACCGCTTCCTGATGATCAACGACGACGGTGCGGTGTACTCGCTGCCCGACTACGAGCTCGCGATGGCCGCGCTCAGCAACCCGGCGGGCGTGGCGAAGCTCCGTCTCGCCAAGTCGCTCACCTGACAGGTCCGTGCCGGCACGCAAGACTGGGCGCGTGGTCACGATCGACGACGTGCGCGCCATCACTGCCGGCCTCGAGCGGTCGTACGAGGTGGTGGTGCGCGACCGCGTGAAGTTCCGCGTCGGTCGCATCGTGTACCTCGCGTTCAGCCGCGACGAGACGATGATGGGCTTCGCGTTCCCTCGCGACGAACGCGCCGCGCTGGTGGAGAGCGAACCGCACAAATTCCTGCTGCCCAAGCCGGGCGACATGCGGTACCAGTGGGTGGTGGTTCGACTGGCAGCCATCGACCTGCAGGAGCTGCGCGAGCTGGTGGAGGAGGCGTGGGCGATGGTGGTGCCGAAGAAGGTGAGCGCGCCCTACTTCGCGCGGGTCATGCGAGACGCGCCGCCCACGCATTGACCAGGTCCATCTGGGCGCCCACCTCCGGACCTGCCATCGGACGATGTGCGGCCACGTGCGCGAGCGCCTCGTCGCGCTGCAGCCCGAGCGCCATGAGCAGGCACACCGCCAGCGTGCCGGTGCGACCGATGCCGGCGGCGCAGTGCATGAGCAGGTGCTCACCGTCGTCGAGGCGGCGGACGAGATCGGTGAGCAACGGAGCGACGGCGTCCACGCTGGGTGCGTGCAGGTCGTGGATGGGGAACCACACCGCCCCGGCGCCGGCGCCGGCATTGGCCTGCAGCCAGGCGAGGTAGTCGGGGTAGCGGTCGGACAGCTCGTACGCCTCGACCAGGCACACGACCGTGGTGGCGCCGCAGCGCTGCATCGCGGCGGCGTGGTCGGGAGCGATGGCGTGCTTCCCGCACAGCGACAGGCCGCCGGTGGCGATGGGCAGTGGCACGGTGTCGATGCCGCCGTCGCGCCCGCGTGCCCCCAGCCAGTCGGTCATCGCGCCGAACGTATCGCCCTCTTCACGCTTTCATCACACCGGCCGGGCACGATGTCGGTCGATGAGCAGACACTGGATGACGGTCGCGATGTGTGGTGGGCTGCTGCTCGGCGCGTGCACGCGCTCGGAACCGACCAGCACGGCCACGACCGCTGTGGAGAAAACGACGATGCCCGGCACGACACAACCCGACACGACACAGCCCGACACGACACAGCCCGACACGACACAGCCCGACACGACGGTGACGGTGGCGCCCGCGGTCGCAGCCGTCGGCAGCACGGTGGAGGGCAGCATCGTCACCGCTGACGGGCGCACGCGCACCTACCGGCTGTACACGCCGTCGACGTTGCCCGACGGGCCGGTGCCGCTGCTGGTCGCGCTGCACGGAGGCACCGGGTGGGGCGCACAGTTCCAGCGCACCTCCGGGTTCGACGGCCTCGCGGAGGCGAACGCGTTCCTGGTGGTGTTCCCCGACGGCATCGGCATCGGCGCCGACGGCACGCAGATGCGCACGTGGAACGCCGGCTACTGCTGCGGGCCGGCCGTGCGCGAGAACGTCGACGACGTCGCGTTCATCGACGCACTCATCGATGCCATCGGTGCCGAGCACGACATCGACGACGCTCGGGTGTTCGCCGCCGGTCACTCCAACGGCGGCATGCTCTCGTACCGGCTGGCCTGCGAGCTGTCCGAACGCATCGTCGCCGTCGGCGTGCAGTCCGGCAGCCTCGGCGTGGACCCGTGCGAGCCGAGCCGACCGGTCTCCCTGCTGCACATCCACGGCGGCGAGGACCGCAACCACCCGATCGAGGGCGGTGAGGGATCGGTGAGCATCTCCGGCGTCTCGTACCGATCTGCGATGTCGTCGGTGGAGCTGATGGCCGCGGGCGACGGATGCGACGCCGACCCGACCACCACGGAGGACGGCGACCTCATCGTGCGGACATGGGCCGACTGCGACGGCGTGGAGGTGCAGCTGATGGCGGTGACCGGCGCGTCGCACGCATGGATGGGGCACCCGGCACCCAACCCGTCGGCCGACCCGCCGTACCAGGGCATCGACTCCAGCGTCGAGATCCTCACCTTCCTGCTGAACCACCCCCGAGCCAACTGAGGTGAACGCGTCGCAATAGGGTGCGGCCATGGCTCTCATCTCGTTCAGCCGTCGTCTCCGCGAGCTCGCCGAGGCGCAGCCGGATCGGCCGGCCATCACCTGCGGTCCCGACACCGTCACTCGTGCGGAGCTGGTGCAGCGCGGCGACGACCTGGCCGTGCATCTGCACGAGCACGGGGTTCGCGAGGGCCAGATGGTCACCATCGCGCTGCCGAACAGCATCGACTGGTTCGTCGCGTACCTCGCGGCCTGGCGGCTGGGTGCCATCCCGCAACCCATCTCCTGGCGGCTGCCACCCCGCGAGTTCGACGCCATCATCGAGCTCGCCGACCCGGGTGCGGTCGTCGGCGTCGACGAGGGATCCATCGAGGGTCGCTGTTGCGTGCCGTTCGGGTTTCGCGCACCTCACGCCGATGCCGCCCACCTTCCCGATCTCGTCTCGCCGGCGTGGAAGGCACCCACCTCGGGCGGCAGCACGGGACGCCCGAAGCTCATCGTCTCCGGCGACCCTGCGCTGATCGACACCGACGCGCCGCCGCCGCTGCTGCTGGGCACCGACGGATGCCTGGTGATGCCCGGCCCGCTCTATCACAACGGCCCCGGCGTCTGGAGCTGCCAGGCGCTGCTCAGCGGCAACCACGTGGCCCTCCTGCCGCGGTTCGATGCGGAGGCCACACTGGCCGCCATCCAGGAGCACCGCGGCACCGTGCTCTACACGGTGCCGACCATGATGAAGCGCATCTGGCGGCTGCCCGACGACGTGCGCGAGTCGTACGACCTGAGCAGCCTGCGCGTGGTGTGGCACCTCGCCGAGCCCTGCCCGGAGTGGCTGAAGCAGGTGTGGATCGACTGGCTCGGCGCCGAGCGCATCTACGAGCTGTATGCCGGCACCGAGGCGCAGACCGCCACCATCATCACCGGCGCGGAGTGGTTGGCGCACCGCGGTTCGGTGGGTCGCGCGATGCCCGGCACCGTGATGATCACCGACGACGACGGCAACGAGCTGCCCATCGGCGAGATGGGCGAGGTGTGGCTGCGCAGCACCCGCGACACACCCACGTATCGCTACCTGGGCGCGGCCGCGCGCACGCTGGAGGGTGGCTGGGAGTCCCTCGGCGACCACGGCTACCTCGACGCCGACGGTTACCTCTACCTCGGCGATCGCGCCGCCGACATGATCCTCAGCGGCGGTGCCAACATCTACCCCGCGGAGGTGGAGGCGGCGTTGCAGGAGCACACCGGCATCCACTCGTGTGCCGTCATCGGTCTGCCCGACGACGACAAGGGCAACGTCGTGCACGCCATCCTGGAGGCGGACCCTGCCGAGATCGACGAGGCCGAGCTGAAGGCCTTCCTCGCCGAGCGCCTCGTCGTCTACAAGCTGCCGCGCACCTTCGAGTACGTGAGCGAACCGCTGCGCGACGACGCCGGCAAGGTGCGTCGCACCGCGCTGCGCCAAGAGCGCCTCGATGCGATGGCGGCCGCGGGCGATGAGTGACGCACTCACCGGCCAGACGGTCGAATTGCTGCAAACGCTCATCCGCAACCGCTGCGTCAACGACGGCACCGCCGAGTCCGGGCACGAGACCCGCAACTCCGACGTGCTGCATCAGTTCCTCGGTACCACCGGCCTCGACGTGCAGACGTTCGGTCCGTCGCCCGAGCGGCAGTCGCTGGTCGCCCGCATCCAGGGCACCGACCCCACGGCGCCCAGCCTGTGCCTGATGGGGCACACCGACGTGGTGCCGGTGAACGAGTCGGGGTGGTCGCGCGACCCGTTCGGTGGCGAACTGGTCGACGGCGAGGTGTGGGGCAGGGGAGCGGTCGACATGCTCAACCTCACGGCGTCGATGGCGGTCGCGTTCCGCCATCTCGCCGCCACCAGCTTCCGCCCTCGCGGCGACCTCATCTTCTTCGCGGTCGCCGACGAGGAGTCCGGCAGCACGCACGGCATGCGCTGGATGGCCGATCACCACGCCGATGCCATCCGCGCCGACTTCGTGCTCACCGAGAACGGCGGGCTGCACAGCGGGCCGCGCGAAGCCCCCTACGTGGGTGTCAACGTCGGTGAGAAGGGCGTCGCCTGGCGCACGTTGCGCGTGCGTGGCACGCCCGGCCATGGCAGCACTCCGTTCAAGGCCGACAACGCCCTGATGACCGCGGCCGCGGTGGTGCAGCGCATCGGCGACTACCGGCCGGCCCCGAGGTTCCACGAGCTGTGGCGCACCCGGGTCGAGACCCTCGGCGTCGACGAGGAGGTGCAACGCGACCTGCTCGACCCCGAACGCATCGACGCGTTCCTCGACGCCCTGCCATCGCCGGGACCGGGCGCGCACCTGCACGCCTGCACGCACACCACGTTCTCCTGCAACACCATCGGGCCGGGTACCGACGGTGCGGCCGAGGCCACGCGGATGAAGACGAACGTCATCCCCGATTGCGTCGACATCGGCGTCGACGTGCGCACGCTGCCGGGAGAAGGAGCCGACGACGTCGACGCGCACCTGCGCGCCGCGCTCGGTGATCTGTACGAGCGCGTCGAGGTGCAGGTGGTGATGAACGACGCCGCGTCGATCAGCCGCACCGACACCCGGCTGTGGGACTCGCTGTCGCGCAGCATCGCCAAGCCGTTCCCCACCGCGCGGCCGACGCCACAGCTCATCGTCGGGTTCACCGACTCGCGCATCTACCGCCAGATGGGCGCTGTTGCGTACGGCGCGGGACTGTTCAGCCCCGACCTCGACCCCGGCGACTTCGGCCGCCGCTTCCACGGGCACGACGAGCGTGTCGACGTGGAGAGCCTGCGTCTCACCACCAACCTGTGGCTCGACGTCGTACGCGACCTGCACGGTTGAGGTCGCGGCCGGCCGTCTGGAAACTGGGCACTTCCGGACGAACTATCGTTTCCGTGAGGGGTTTCCGGTCAGGAGACGAGACGGGTGATGAGTGGGCTCTACGCAAGCGTCGTCACGGTGGTGGCACTGCTGTGCGCGGTCGTCGGCGTGTCGCTGCTGCGTCAACGGCGCGGGTCGCCGGCGCGCTCCCTGGTGTGGCCGCACACCCGCGGCACCATCCTCAGTGCCACCGTGCAGGTGAACCACAGCGGCCAGTCGCGTCACGAAGCGCCGCTGGTGCTGTACGCGTACCAGGTGAACGGACAGATGTTCCAGGGCCACCGGGTGCGAGCCGCCGGCAACTGCAACAACGCGTCGGAGACGCTCGCGCGCTACCCACCCGGCTCGTCGGTCATCGTGTACTACGACCCTTCCGACCCGTCGATCTCGGCACTCGAACCCTGACGGCGCGCACGCGTACAGTTCGAGCATGAGCAGCATCGAACAGTCCTACGTGCAGCGCACCCCGTTGTCCGACGCGATGGGTCCCCGCGCCCGGAAGGTGATGCCCGCCGGCGACACCCGAGCCGCCGGCTACCACACGCCCTACCCGCTCACGTTCGCCCGCGCGGAAGGCGTCACGCTCACCGACATCGACGGCAACGAGTACTTCGACCTGTCGAACAACTTCACCAGCCTGCTGCACGGTCACGCCTACCCGCCGATCGTCGACGCGGTGTCGAAGGTCATCGGGTCGGGCACCGCGTGGCCGGCGCGCAACAACACGCAGGTCGAGTTGGCCGAGCTGATCTGCGACCGCGTGCCGTCGATCGAGCTGGTGCGCTTCTGCAACTCCGGCAGCGAGGCCAACATGCTGGCGCTGCACGTGGCCCGCACGCACACCGGCCGACACAAGGTGCTGATGGCCAAGTTCGGGTACCACGGCAGCCACGAGGTGTTCGAGGCCGGCTTCTTCGGCAACGAGGGCGAGCACAGCTGGCCGCACACGATCGTCGCGCCGTGGGGCGACGCGGCTGCGTTCGAGCAGGTGCTCACCGCGCAGGGCGACGAGATCGCCGCGGTGTTCCTCGAAGGCGCGATGGGGTCGAGCGGGCTGATCGAGGCGCCGCCGGAGTTCTTCGAGCGCGTCATCGCCGCCACGCATCGGGCGGGCGCGGTGTTCGTGCTCGACGAGGTGATCACGCTGCGCATGTCGGAGGGCGGCCACCAGGTCAACCTGGGCATCACCCCCGACCTCACCACGCTGGGCAAGATCATCGGTGGCGGCTACCCGGTGGGAGCCATCGGCGGCAACGCCGAGCTGATGAGCCTGCTCGACCCGTCGAAGGGTCGCATCTTCCACAGCGGCACGTTCAACGGCAACCCGGTCACCACCGCCGCGGGCGTGGTGTCGTACGGGCACCTCACCACCGAACGCATCGCCACCATGGCGGCGCAGGCCGAGGTGCTCGACACGCACATGGCCGCGTCGGCCGCAGCGGCGGGGCTGCCCTACAGCAGCCGGCGACTGGGCTCGTTGATCAACGTCTACTTCACGCCCGAGCCGCCGGTCGCGAACCTGGAGCGCAGCGATGCGGCGATCATGCGGCTGGTGCACCTTGCCGGCATGAACCGCGGTCTGTACTTCGCCTCGCGTGGGCTGATGGTGCTCTCCACGGTGATGACCGACGACGACATCGCCGCCGCGTGTGCGCGCTTCGATCGGGTCGTCGCCGACGTGGCCGCGGAGATCGGCGACTGACTCGTTGTCACGTTTGGGGTCGCTCGCTCGTCAGGAGAGCATGAGCGAACACTCGATGGAGATCCGAACCGATGTCGTCGTGATCGGCGGCGGCCTCGCCGGCCTCACTGCCGCCCGACTGGTGCAGGCCGCCGGCGCGACCACCGTGGTGGTCGAACCGCACGTCGTCGGTGGCCGCGGCCGCACCGACGAGCGGAACGGCTTCCGGTTCAACCGCGGCCCGCACGCGCTGTACCTCGGTGGTGCTGCCCGGCGCGTGTTCGACCAGCTCGGTGTACCGGTCGCCGGCGGAGCGCCGGGCAGCGACGCCTGCGGGCTGCGCGGCGACACGATCGGACTGCTGCCCGCCGGCGCATCGTCGCTGGCGCGCACACCGCTGCTGAGCGTGCGCGGCAAGGTGGCGTTCGGCCGCCTGCTGGCGCGGCTGCCCAAGCAGCGACCCGAAGCATTGGCCGGCACCACCTTCGCCGAGTGGCTCGCCGGGCACGACCTCCCCGACGACGCGCGCGAGCTGGTGGAAGCGGTCGCACGCATCTCCACCTACGCCAACGCACCCAATGTCGTCTCGGCCGACATGATCGTCGGGCAGATCCAGTCGGCGGTCGCGCACGGTGTGCGCTACGTGCACGGCGGTTGGCAGTGGATCGCGGATGGTCTGGCGACCGGACTGCAGGTGGAGGGCCTCACCGCGACGGCCGTGCATCGCGACGGAGCCGACGTGGTGGTCGAGACCGCCGAGGGCACGAGGGTGATCGCGGCCGCTGCCGTGCTCGCGGTCGGTACGCCCGCGGCGACGGCAGCGGTGCTCGGGCGCTCCGCGTTCGATGTGGGGCCGGTGGTGGAGGCGGCATGCCTCGACCTCGGGACCGACGTGCCGTCGACGCCCAGCGTCCTGCTGGGCATCGACCGGCCGCTGTACCTCTCCAACCACTGCCCGCCGGCGCGGCTGGCGCCTCCGGGACGGTTCGTGGTGCACGTCGCTCGCTACCTCGCACCCGGCGACGACGCGGCGCCGGCCGATCAGCGCGCCGAGCTGACGGCACACGCCGTTCGAGCCGGTGTGACCGCAGACCACATCGTCGAGGAGCGCTACCTGCACCGCATGACGGTGGTGGCGGCACTACCGACGGCCGACCGTGGAGGTCTCCCCGGGCGACCGCGCGTCACCGACAGCGGCGTGCCCGGGGTGTTCCTTGCCGGCGACTGGGTGGGCCCGGAGGGCCACCTCCTCGATGCGTCGGTGGCGAGTGCGGAGTCCGCGGTGAGCGCCGCGCTCACGGCTGCCAGACTCGTGGCCCGATGAGTGAACCTGTCGCGGAGTCCGTCGGCTCGTTCGAGGTCGAGCGCCCCCGGTTGCGAGCGCTCGCGTACCGGATGCTGGGCTCGATGGCCGACGCCGACGACGTCGTGCAGGAGACGTGGCTGCGGTGGAACCGTCTCGGTGTGGACGGGCGGGCGGTGGTCGAGCGTCCGGCTGCGTGGCTCACCACGGCCACGTCGCGGCTGGCGTTGGATCGGCTGAAGTCGGCGCAGCACCAGCGCGAGACGTACGTCGGGCCATGGCTGCCGGAGCCGGTGCTCACCGACGATGACCCCGCGGTGTCGGTGGAGCTCGCCGAGTCGCTCACCCTCGGCTTCCTCGCGGTGCTCGAGCGGTTGGGTCCCGTGGAGCGCGCCGTGTTCCTCTTGGCCGACGTCTTCGGGGAACCGTTCGCGGCCATCGCCCCGGTGGTCGGCCGCAGCGAGGAGGCGTGCCGGCAGATCGCGTCGCGGGCGCGGCGCCGCGTGCGCGAGGAGCGTCACTCGTTCCGCCCGACGGCTGTCAACAGCGACGAACTGGTCGATGCGTTCATGGCGGCGTGCGCGTTCGGTGACATCGACCAACTGCGTCGGGTGCTGTCCGACGACGTGGTGCTGGTGAGCGATGGCGGGCGAGAGGTGCACGCGGCGCGGCGCCCGGTGCTCGGCTTCCACCGCGTCAGTCGTCTGCTCACCAGCCTCACCAAGCGACTGCCGGCCGAGCTCGACGTCGAACGTCACGAGGTGAACGGCGAGCCTGGGCTGGTGTTCTCGCGCAACGGGGTGGTGTGGTTGGTGATGGTGTTCGAACAGCACGCCGATCGGTTCGTCGCACTGCGGCTGGTGCTCAACCCGGAGAAGCTCCGTCACGTGGGACTGAACGCCGCTTCGTAGGCTGCGGCGATGACCACGCATCCCTTTGCCGACCGCGCCCTGCCGGAGTGGTACGACGACGCCAAGTTGGGCATCTTCATCCACTGGGGTCCGTATGCCGTGCCCTGCTACGCCCCGGTCGACCGCGACATGGGCGACCTGTTCGCTGCCGGTGATTGGGCCGAGGTGTTCAAGTGGAGCCCGTACACCGAGTGGTACCTGAACTCCTGGTCGTTGGAGGGCAGCCCCACTGCGGCGCACCACGAGGCCACCTACGGCGACCGCACCTACGAGAGCTTCGTGGAGGAGTTCCGGTCGCGTTCGGCCGGGGTCGACACGGGGTCGTGGGCGACGCTGTTCCAGCAGGCGGGCGCGCAGTACGTGGTGCCGGTGACCAAGCACCACGACGGCTTCCTGATGTGGCAGAGCGATGTGCCCAACCCGCACCGCGCCGGCTGGATGGCGGAACGCGACCACGTCGCCGAGCTCGCTGCCGGCGTCCGTGCCGCGGGCATGCGCTTCGGGCTGTACTACTCCGGCGGGCTCGACTGGACGTTCCAGCCGCCGCCGGTGCGCGATCTGAAGAGCCTGTTCGCGAACATCCCCTCCACGCCCGAGTACGCGGAGTACGCCACCGCGCACGTGCAGGAGCTGATCGCGCGGTTCAGCCCGAGCGTGTTGTGGAACGACATCGGCTGGCCGTTCAACCTCGACCCGAGCGACATCGTCGGCGAGTACTACGCGGCCGTGCCCGACGGCGTGGTCAACGATCGCTTCAACCTGATCAACGTGATGCAGGGAACGTTGCACGCCGACTTCAACACGCCCGAGTACTCCACCAAGGCGAGCGAAGGCCGCAAGTGGGAGGTGTGCCGCGGCATCGGTCGCTCGTTCGGCTACAACCGGATGGAGAGCGAGGCCACCTACCCGTCGGTCGACGAGGTGATCTGGATGCTGGTCGACATCGTCGCCCGCGGTGGCAACCTGCTGCTCAACGTCGGCCCCTCCGCCGACGGCCAGATCCCGCTCGCACAGATCGTCCGGCTCACTGCCCTGGGCTGGTGGCTGCGGGTGAACGGCGACGCCATCTACGGCACGCGCGCCGGTGGGGTGGGCACCACCGCCGATGGCCGCGAGGTGCGCTTCACGACTCGCGACGGCGTGCGCTATGCCGTGGTGCAGGGTGCGCCCGCCGACGAGGTGCGGTTCGCGTGCTCCGCACCCGCCGAGGGTGCCGAGGTGCGCATGCTCGGCAACTCGCGAGTGCTGCCGCACACCTGGGCCGACGGCGAGCTGCGCATCGCGATCCCCGACCATCTCCCCGCCGCCCCTGCCACCGCGTTCTCCATCTCCGGCTGATCGCGGCGGCCGTCGACCGACGGTGCGGGCACGTACCTGTGGTCCACGCCACGTGTGTTCGATTTCGATCGTGTCGCTGCGTCGAAGTCGGAATCGGAATCGAACACACGTGACGGAGTACGGAACCATGCCAGGGAAGCCGTGACCAACCGGGGCGAGCCGACTTTCCGCAGAGGGTGTCGAAATCGGGAAAGCTGGTTCGTCGGATCAATGACGTCCACCTTCGGATGCCACTCACCAGGAGGTTCCCATGCCCAGGTATGCAGCACTCATCTACGGTCCGGAAGAGGCCGACGACAACACGTCGCCCGAGGTGTGGGCCACGATCATGGCCGAGTACAACGACTTCGGGGCCACGGCCGGCGCAGCCGGCGTGCTGAACGGTGGCGGCGAGGCACTGCAGCCGACCACCACGGCCACCACCGTCCACGTGCAGGGCGGCGCCAAGGGCGGCGAAGTCGTCACCACCGACGGCCCGTTCGCCGAGACCAAGGAAGTGCTCGGCGGCTTCTACCTGCTCGACTGTGCCAACCTCGACGAGGCGCTGCACTGGGCGGCGCAGATCCCCGGCGCGTGGTACGGCCGCGTGGAAGTGCGCCCGGTCATCGACTTCAGCCAAGCCTGAACCAGCCGCGTCCGACGAGTCGATGGTGACCGCCCCGCTCGAGCAGATGATCCGCTACGAGGGTGGCCGCGTGCTGGCCACCCTCGTCCGGCTCACGGGCGACATCACCATCGCCGAGGACGCGGTGCAGGACGCCGTGGTGGAAGCGCTGCGGCGCTGGCCGACCACCGGCGTGCCGGACAACCCCGCCGCGTGGCTCACCACCGTGGCGCGCAACCGTGCGCTCGACGTGCTGCGCCGCGAGGCCAAGCGCTCCGCGAAGGAAGCCGACGCTCGCCTGCTGGGCGAGGTGACCACCGCGCTCGGCGAACCGACCAGCGAGTCGATGGTGCGCGACGACCTTCTGCGGCTGCTGTTCACCTGCTGTCACCCGGCGCTCGCGTTCGAGGCGCGCACCGCGCTCGCGTTGCGCACCCTGTGCGGCCTGAGCACCGCCGAGATCGCCGCCGTGCACCTGGTGCCGGAGCCGACCATGGGTCAGCGGATCTGCCGCGCGAAGAAGAAGATCGCGACCGCCCGCATCCCGTATCGCATCCCCGCGGATCACGAGCTGCCCGACCGGCTGGCGTCGGTGCTGGCGGTCATCCATGCGGTCGTCACCGCCGGTCACCATGCGCCGCAGGGTGCGCTCGACTCGCGGCTCGACCTCAGTGGTGAAGGTGTGCGGCTCGCCCGACTGCTGCACGAACTGATGCCCGACGAGCCCGAGTGCACCGGCCTGTTCGCACTGTCACTGGCCACCCATGCGCGACGCGAGGCTCGCGTCGACGACGAGGGAGCGGTGGTGCTCATGGCCGACCAGGACCGAAGCCGCTGGCACCACGACGAGATCGCAGAGGCTGCCGCCGCGCTCGACGCGGCCATCCTGC
Organism: uncultured Bifidobacterium sp.; assembly: GCA_964632715.1. Taxonomy (GTDB): domain Bacteria; phylum Actinomycetota; class Acidimicrobiia; order Acidimicrobiales; family Ilumatobacteraceae; genus UBA668. The sequence goes on from CAZWCU010000014.1 coordinate 20,396, forward strand.
TCCGTCGGCCGGGGCCATACCAGGCGCAGGCGGCGATCGCCTGTCTGCACGGGCTGGCACCGACCTTCGCCGACACGGACTGGTCGCAGATCGCCAGCCTGTACGCCACGCTCGAACGGTTCACGCCCACACCCGTGGTGCGCGTGAACCGGGCGGTCGCGGTCGCCGAGGCGCGCGGCGCAGGCGAGGGCCTCGCGCTCCTCGACGGGCTACCCGTCGGCGACGTGGACCGCTGGCACCTCTACTGGAGCACCCGTGGTGAACTGCTGCATCGCGTCGGCCGCACCGCCGACGCGGTGCATGCGTTCGACCGCGCTCTCGCGTGCACGCCGAACGACAGCGATCGACGCTTCCTACTCCGCCGGCGCAGCGTCGTCGCCGGTGAAGGCAGCCACGCGACGTGACAGCTCGGCGCGGTACGCGGCGGCGCGCTCGAGCTTGAGGTGCTCGTAGCCGCGCACTCTGTCGGGCAACGAGGCGATGGCCACCGCCTCGGCGACGTTGGCTGTGGTGACATGCGGCAGCAGCGAACGGACGGCCTCCACGTACTCGGGCACCATCGCCCGCTCGACGCGCCGGACGTGCGCGAGGCCGAACAGGTCGAGCGGCGTGCCACGCACCCGGCGCATCGCGCGCAGCAGCCAGAACGCGGGCCGGGTGAACGCGCCGAAGTGCAGCTTGCGATGCATGCCCAGCGATCGGAGAGCGGGCGGGTGGAGCAGCCACGTGACGCGCGTGCGCTTCCCACCGACGGCCTCTGCCTGCGCTCGCGACTCCGGAAGCAACAGCAGGCGGGCGACCTCGTACTCGTCCTTGTACGCCATCAGCTTGTGCAGGTGGCGGGCGACCGCCTCGGTGAGCTCGACGTGCCCGAGCACGTCGACCTCCTCGACCACCGCAGTGAACCGCGCGGCGTAGGCCGCCGACTGGTAGCCGACGAGATCGGCCTCCAGCCGCTCGCGCAACGGCAGCGGGTCGTCCGCGACCACGAGGCCGGCCGCATCGTCCGTCGCACTCGGGTCGACGAACCAGGCGCGGCCCCACGCGAACGCCGCCAGGTTCTTGTCGACAGCCACACCGTTGAGCGTGATGGCTCGCTCGATCAGGTCGGGCGTCACCGGCACGTGGCCGGCCTGCACCGCGACGCCCAGCATGAACACGTTGACCGTGCTGTCGTCGCCGAGCAGTCGTACGGCCAACCGCTGCGCATCGACTCGCACGTGCTTGCGCGAGTTGCTGTCGAGTCGCTCGGTCACCTCGGCCTGCGGGTACGGCCGGTCGGGATGGACGACCATCGAGCCGGTCGCCACGGCAGCCGTGTTGGCCACCACGACCGTGCGATCCGACGAGATGGTGCGCACGGTGGCATCGTTGCCGCCCACCAGCTGGTCAAACGCGACGAGCACGTCGACCGAACCGGCGGTGGCGCGGTTCGAGGGCTGCGGCACGTCGCGCGACAGGCGCAGGTCGCTGACCACGGGTCCGGCCTTCTGCGACAGGCCCGTCTGATCGAGGCCGCGCACGTGGAAGCCACCGAGCATCGCCGCGGTGCCCACGATCTGGCTGACCGTCACCACGCCCGTGCCACCGATGCCCGACAGGCGAATGGTGCACTCGTCGCCGGACCAGCGCGCCGCCGGCGCAAGGAGATCGGTCGGCACCGCGGGCAGTGCGCGCTGCGGAGCACCGTCGCTCGACGTCGACACCGTCATGAACGCGGGGCAGTCGCCCTGCATGCACGAGAAGTCGAAGTTGCACGAGCTCTGATCGATGCGGGTCTTGCGACCGAACGGGGTGTCGACCGGTTGCACCGATAGGCAGTTGCTCTTCTCGCCGCAATCGCCGCAGCCTTCGCACACGCGCTCGTTGATGACCACCCGGAACGCGGGCGTGGCGATCTTGTCGCGCTTGCGATCCCGGCGCTTCTCCGCCGCGCAGCGCTGGTCGTGGATGAGCACCGTGCACCCGCTCACCGCGGCGAGCACTTCCTGCGCCTCGATCAGGCGCCCGCGGCCCCACACCTTCACGCCCAGCGGCAGTTCGATGCTGCGATAGCGGGCGAGCTCGTCGGTGGTGACGATCACCTGCTTCACACCCTCGGCCAACAGCACCTTGCACAGCGACGGCACGTCGAGCTGCCCGAACGGATCCTGCCCACCGGTCATCGCGACGGCGCCGTTGTAGAGGATCTTGTAGGTGATGTTCGCGCCGTTGGCGACGGCCGCGCGCACGGCGCTCATGCCGCTGTGGAAGAGCGTGCCGTCGCCGATGTTCTGGAACAGGTGCGTGTCGTCGACGAACGGCGCCATGCCGAACCACTGCGCGCCTTCGTTGCCCATCGCGGTGAGGCCGACGATGTGGCCGACCTGCTCGCGCTCCAGGAACATCACCATGCTGTGGCAGCCGATGCCGGCGCCGACGAGCGCACCGTCGGGCACCTTGGTGGAACCGTTGTGCGGACAGCCCGAGCAGAAGTACGGCGAGCGGCTGACCGAGAGCGGGATGAGCGCGCGTGGTGCAGGCGGCTCGGGGGCCAGCCGGTCGGCGAGGCGCGCGGCGAGGCGGCGGCGGAGGAGCGGTGCGATCGAGTCGGCCTGCAGGGTGCCGGTCATCGGGAACAGTGCCGAGTCGTCCGGCGTGTGCTTGCCCACGACCAGCGGCGCGTCGGCGCGGCCGTAGAGCGCGTCCTTCACGATCCACTCCAGGTTCGGCGTCTTCTCCTCGACCACGATCACCTCGGTCAGACCGTGCGCGAACTCGCGAACCAGCGCGGCCTCCAAAGGCACCGGCATGCCGAGCTTGAACAGGCGGATGCCGGCCGCGCGCAGGTCGTCGTCGGTGCGCAGCCCCAACAGTCGCAGCGCCTCGACGGTCTCGTGGTAGGTGTGGCCGCAGGCGGCGATGCCCACCCAGTCGGACGGACCGCGCACGGCGACCGTGTTGAGGTGGTTGAGCGCGCCGTACTGGCTGGCCAACTTCAGCCGCACCTCGTGGAACTCGCGTTCCAGTTCGAGCGTGTGTGGCGTGAGCACTTGCCCGCTCGGGTACGGCACCCAGAGCGTGCCGTCGACCTGCATGGTGGGCACGACGGGCATCACGCGGTCGGGGTGCAGCTCGACGGAGCCGGTGCCGTCGGCCACCGCCTCCACCACCTTGATGGCCGCCCACACACCGCACGCACGCGACAGCGCGATGGCGTGACGACCGAGATCGATGGCCTCCTGCACGTCGCCGGGGTAGATGATGGGCATGTTGAGATCGACGAGCGTGGCGCCGCTCGACGACGGCAGCGTGCTGCTCTTCGCGTTGGGGTCGTCGCCCACGAGCGCGACCGCGCCACCCTTGTTCGACGTGCCCGCGAAGACAGCGTGGCGCAGCGCATCGCTGGCGCGGTCGAGCCCCGGCGCCTTGCCGTACCAGATGCCGACGATGCCTTCGTAGCGGCAGCTGTCGAGCGTGACGGCGAGCTGGCTGCCCATCACCGCGGTGGCGGCGAGCTCTTCGTTCATGCCCGGCTGGAACACCATGTCGAACCCGTCGGCGACGGCCAGCTTCGCTGCCGCGGCCACGTCGCGGTCGTAGTTGGCGAGCGGACTGCCCGGATAGCCGGTGATGTACGCCGCGGTGTGCAGACCCGCGCGGCGGTCCGCGCGCAGCTGCTCGTACGGGAGGCGGGCGAGCGCCTGGGAACCACTGAGGAACGCGCGTCCGTCGTCGAGGCGGTAGCGGTCGGCGAGCTCGTAGGTGTCGATCACGGCCACGCGGGCAATGTTGCCACCTCCCGAGAAGCCTCGCGACAGAATGGCGTGATGGCGAAGGGTGGGACACCGGCGATCGTGATGTTGGAGGCGGCGGGCGTCGCGTTCACGGTCACCGAGTTCGGCCACGAGCCGGGCGAGCGCAACTACGGGCTGGTCGCAGCCGAGGCGTTGGGGGTCGACCCGGACCGCGTCTTCAAGACGCTCGTCGCCAACCTGAACACCGAGCGCGGCGTCGAGCAGGTGGTCGGCATCGTGCCGGTGAGCGGGCAGCTGTCGCTGCGCGAGCTCGCCGCGGCGATGGGCGGCAAGCGCGCAGAGATGTGCCCGGTCGATCTCGCGCAGCGGCTCACCGGCTACGTGGTCGGTGGCATCAGCCCGTTCGGGCAGAAGAAGCGGTTGCGCACGGCCATCGACGAGACGTGCGTGCTCTGGGACACGATCTACGTGAGCGGCGGCAAGCGCGGTCTCGACATCGAGCTCGCGCCCGATGCGCTGGTCGCGGTGCTCGACGCAGTGGTTGCACCCATCGGCAGCGACCGCTGAGCGGCTACTTGCGCAGCAGCGTGTCGATGCGGCGTGCCGCGACCACCAGCGCCACGGCCGACAGTGCCACCAGCACCGCGATGTGGCCGAGGATCGATGTGCTCCACACTCCCGCGTTGGCGGCACGCACGAGCGCGACCCCGTGGTAGAGCGGTGACAGCTGCACGATCCATCCCCACGAGCCGTAGCTGCTGATCGGGAAGAAGGTTGCCGAGAACAGGAACAGCGGCATCGTGGCCGTGGTGACGATCTCCATGTCGGTCCAGCCGCGCATGTAGGTGGTGGCCGCGAAGCCGATGCTGGCGAACGTGAGACCGATGAGCGCACACGCGGGCAACGCGAGCAGCGCCCACCACGACTGCACGAGGCCGAACGCGGCCATCACGCCCAGGAAGCTGATCGCGTACAGCTGGCCGCGCATCAGCGCCCACCCGATCTCGCCCACGGCCACGTCGGCGGGGCTCATCGGTGTGGCGAGTGCCGCGTCGTAGATGCGCGCGTACTTCAACCGGTGCAGCACGTTGCCGGTGCTGTCGAAGATGGCGCCGTTCATCGCCGACGAGGCCATCAGCGCCGGCGCGACGAACGCGTCGTACGGCACCTGGGTGCCGGCCACCGACACCGTGCCGACCAGATCGCCGAGACCGGCGCGCATGGACAAGAGGTAGAACAGCGGCTCGAAGAAGCCGCTGACGACGATGAGCCACTGGCGTCGGTAGGCGACGAGGTGGCGTTCGATCATCCGGTGCGGGCGGCGGACGCGGAACGACGTGCCCAGGAACGAAGTGGGCACGATGCGCAGGAAGATGGTGCTCACGTGTACAACTTCCCGCTCAGGCGGCGAGTGGCCACGACCGTGCCGATCACGGCCCACAGCGCCACGTAGCCGAGGTGGCCGGCGACGCCCACCCAGTCGACGTTGCCGGTGGTGAACCCGCGGGCCACCACCACGCCGTGCCACAGCGGTGCCACCTTCGCCACCCACTGCACGACCAGCGGCAGTTGCGACAGGGGATAGAAGGCGCCGCCGAAGAGGAACAGCGGGATGATCACGAACCGTTGGATGGCGGGGAAGCGACCGTCCATCTCTGCCGACACCGACAGCGCCATGATCGGCATCGCGAACGCGACGCCGACCAGCATCGACACGAGCACGCTCGGCGCGAGGCCCCACGATCGGGTCTCGCCGAAGCGGGCGAGCACGAGCGCCACCGAGCTGGTGGCGATGCCGCATCGCAGCGCCATCCAGGTGGCGTGCCCGAGCACGATGTCGCCCGCGTCGAGCGGCGTCGCGGCGATGCCGTGGTAGCCGCGGTTCCACCGCAGCCCACCGAGCACCGGCCACATGCTCTCGCCCGCGGCCAGCGCCATCGCGGTGGTGACCAGCAGACCGGGCACCACGAAGGCGACGTACGACGAGCCACCGAGCACGTCGGTACTGCCGGTGTTGCTGTCGACGAGTGAACCGACGCCGACGCCCAACCCGAGCAGGTACAGCATCGGCTGCACGAGCGACGAGAGCAGGTTCACCTTCCACAACCGGCGGTAGGTGGCGAAGTGCCAGCTGACCACACGAAGCGCGCCCGGCGATCGCCACGTGCTGCCGGTACGGAGCACGGCGTCAGTCGACAAGGGTGCGTCCCGTCAGGAGCAGGAACACGTCTTCCAGGCTGGAACGCCGCACGAGCGCGCTCTCCGGTTCCAGGCCGCGCGCATGAGTGGCCGCGAGGGCGGCCTCGCCGTCGTGCGCGTAGACCAGGATGCGGTCGGGCAGCAGCTCCTGGCGTTCACCGATCCCCTCCACCCGCGGCGCCGCGGCCTCGTTGGTGCCGGCGGGGAAGCGCAGCTCGAGCACCTCGCGCGTGGCGTACTGGTCGATCAGCGAGCGCGGCGAACCTTCGGCCACGATGAGGCCCTGATCCATCACGACCAGCCGGTCGCACAGCTGCTCGGCCTCGTCCATGTAGTGCGTGGTGAGCACCTGGGTGACGCCCTCCTGCTTCAACCGGTACAGGCGGTCCCACAGCACGTGTCGCGCTTGCGGGTCGAGACCGGTGGTGGGCTCGTCGAGCAGCAACAGCTCTGGCCGGTTGATGAGCGATCGCGCGATGGAGAGCCGCCGCTTCATGCCGCCGCTGAGGTTGTCGACCACGCTGTCGGCGCGATCGGTGAGCTGTGCGAACTCGAGCAGCTCGGTGGCACGTCGCTTGGCCTCGGCACGGGGCAGGTCGAAGAAGCGGCCGTAGAGCCACAGGTTCTCCTGCACGCTCAGCTCGGTGTCGAGCGTGTCGAGCTGCGGCACGACGCCGATGCGCGCCCGGATCTGCGGGCCGTGCGTCGCCGGATCGAGACCGAACAGGCGCAACGAGCCGGAGGTGACCGGCGAGACACACGCGATCATCCGCATCGTGCTGCTCTTGCCGGCGCCGTTGGGCCCGAGGAAGCCGAACACCTCGCCGGGCTGCACCTCCACGTCGATGCCGCCGACGGCGGTGAAGTCTCCGAAGCGTTTGACGAGCTGGCTGGCGACGATGAGTGGTTCCGGCATGGCTGCCCGACTGTACTGCGGCCGCATCCGAGATCGACTGCGAGTTGACCCCCGAACGCGGAAGAGCCCCGCCCGGAGGCGGGGCTCTTCCGAGTTTGTCGAGCGTGCCGACCGACTCAGCTCATCGGCGGCGGCGGCGGGGGCGGCGGGGTCATGCCCGGAGGCGGGGGCGGGGGCGGCGTGCCGCCACCACCGGCACCGGGGGTGCCGCCGAACTGGCCCTTGAGCTTGTTCATGTCGGTGAGGTCGCCGATGTCGCCACCGGACTCCTTGAACATCAGGAACGCGCCGAACGTGGCACCGGCAGCGGCGAGGACGGCCAGGTAGAGCCCGATGCCGGTGCTGATGGTGTAGAAGCCGGGGGCGTCGTCCTCGCCGATGACCAGTTTCAGCAGGACGAACAGCGTGGCCAGCGCGGCGACTGCGAGGTAGGCGACGGCGGGGATCTTCGGCGCTTGCACACCGAAGGCCGGCAGGATGATGAGCACCGCGCCGGCGAGCAGCAGCAGCGCCCACAGGCTGCCCCAGAGGAACCCGATGTCGCCCCAGGCGTTGAACGAGTCCTCGACACCGGCAAACAGCGCGCCACCCTCGAAGTCGACGGAGTACCAGGGTAGGAACGACGCAATGAGGAACACGATGGCTGCGCCAGAGAAGATCTGACCGCCCTTGCTGATTTTGCTGAGATCCACGGATGCCTCCAGGGTGTTCGACGGATACGAACTCAGGTGACGCGAACCGTACACCTTGCTCCTCGCCGCATCGCGCACCATCGCGCGCCCAGGCGCAAAGGTCGCGCGGACCGTGAGCAGCCGGGCGTCCGGCGCCTTACAAGTTGTGAAGAGTCCGGTGAACGCAGAATGGCGAGGCGTACCGTTGGCCGCATGCCCACCGCGTTGCTCTCCGTGTACGACAAGACCGGCATCGTCGAACTGGCCGCAGGGCTGCACGCCGCCGGCTGGCGCATCGTCAGCAGCGGTGGCACTGCCGCTGCGGTGGCCGCGGCCGGCGTGGAGGTCACCGACCTCGCCGACCTCACCGGGCTACCGGCCATCCTCGACCACCGTGTCGTGACACTGCACCCGAAGGTGCACGGCGGCTTGCTCGCGGACCCCACCAACCCGCAGCACCAGGCCGACATGGCGGAGCACGACATCGAGGCCATCGATCTGGTGGTGGTGAACCTGTACCCGTTCAGCAGCAACCCGAGCATCGAGCTCATCGACATCGGCGGCCCGGCGATGGTGCGGGCCGCGGCGAAGAACCACGCGCACGTCGCGGTGGTGGTCGACCCCGCGGAGTACGGCCCGGTGCTCGACGAGATCGAGGCGCACGGTCGGGTCACGGCTGCCTCTCGTCGCCGACTCGCACGCGATGCGTTCGCGGTCATCGCCGCCTACGACGCCGCCATCGCCACGTGGTTCGACGCCCCCTCGCCCGACACGCCCGACGCGCTGCCCGCGGGGCTGCACCTGTCGCTCGAACGCGCGCAGTCACTGCGCTACGGGGAGAACCCGCACCAGCAGGGCGCGCGCTACCGGCTCGCAGGAGGCACCAGTTGGTGGGACACCGCGGTGCAGCACCAGGGCAAGGAGCTCAGCTACCTCAACCTCTACGACACCGAAGCCGCGTGGAAGCTGGTGCAGCGATTCGGTCGCCCGGCCGCGGTGGTGGTGAAGCACGCCAACCCGTGCGGTGTGGCGGTCGCCGACACCATCGAGCAGGCCTACTCGCAGGCCAACGCATGCGACCCGGTCAGTGCGTACGGCGGCATCGTCGCGCTCAACCGCCCCGTCACCCGGCAGGTGGCCGAGGAGCTGGTGCCCGTGTTCACCGAAGTCATCGTCGCTCCGTCGTTCGAGGCCGGCGCGCTGGAGGTGTTCGCCGCGAAGCCGAACCTGCGGCTGCTGTCCGCGCACGCGCCGCACGGCGATGCGTTCGACATGCGCAGCATCGACGGCGGGCTGCTCGTGCAACAGGTCGACACCGTGTCGCCCGACCGATCCGGCTGGCAGGTGGTCACGGTCGCGCAGCCCACGCCCGAGCAGTGGGCCGACCTCGAGTTCGCGTGGCAGGTGTGCGCAGTGGTGAGCAGCAACGCCATCGTCTACGCAAAGGACGGTCGCGCGCTCGGCATCGGTGCCGGCCAGCAGAACCGCCTCGACAGCGCGCGCATCGCGGCCGACCGTTCGGCAGGACGCGCCGCCGGCGGCGTGTGTGCGAGCGATGCGTTCTTCCCGTTCCGCGACGGGCTCGACGCTGCCGCGGCGGCCGGCATCAAGGCCGTCATCCAGCCCGGCGGCAGCCTGCGCGACACCGAGGTCATCGCCGCGGCCGACCAGCACGGCATCGCGATGGTGTTCACCGGCGAGCGCCACTTCCGTCACTGACCGGCACGGCAGCGAGGCGGCGCGGCGCGTTCAGTCGAAGGCGGCGGGGTCCACCGCGGCGGGCACGATGGCGCCGGCGAACCGGAACGCGCCGGGCGAGTACTTGCCGCACGGGGTCTGGTACGCGCCGGGGCAGAAGTGCAGTTGATCGTCACTGCGCACCACCACCGAACCGGCGGCATCGCACGAGGGCTCCGACGGGAAGCACGGGAGCGTCGGGGTGAACGCACCGTCCACCGTCTCCACCGCGGCACCGGCATCCACGAACGACACGCCCGGGGCGGCCGCGAGCTCGCGGTAGAGCGCGTTTAACGCGTCGATGGTGGCGTTGCCCTGCGGGTCGCCGCGCGCGGGTTGGCCGACCAGCACCACCGAGGTGCCGGCCCGCAGCGCGAGGTCGATGAGTGCGATGGCGTCGGAGCGGTACCTCGCGACCAGTTCGTCGCCCTGCAGGGTCGTGCCGTCCGCCACCATGCACGGCGTGCCGTTGTTGCCCGAGAACGAGATGATCGCCACGGTGCCGGCCGCCAGCCCGAGGTCCTTCGGCAGCCAGTCGCACACCGCGGTGCCACCGAACGACTGCGGTACGAACGCCTGGCCGGTGAGCAGCGCCGGCAGGAAGTCGGCGGCTTCCACCGCCAGCGAGTCGCCGATGAGCACCACCGCGGCCGGCGCGCCGGCGGGCACCGTGGTCGCAGGCGCGACCGAGGGATCGCTGCCTCCGGAATCCGACGCGCACGACACGAGTGCGAGCGCGGCAGTGGCCACGAGGGCGAGTGTCGGCCGGAGCCGACGACGATCGGCGACCACTAGGCGTTGGTGGGCATGTGATCGGGCGGACCGAAGCCGCTGGGAGCCTGCGGCGACCGGCGCTGCTCCATCGCCTTGCGAATGGGAGCGGAGGCCAACCCGAGCGCGATCAGCAGGAGGCCGGACAGCACCGCCGCACCACCGATGGAGCCGGTGGAGTCGGGCTCCCACTGCACGGCCACGAACGACACGACGCCGATGGCCGCGAGCAGCGCACCCCACCACGTGGTGGCGCGACGCGAGCCGTGGGCGCCGACCACGCACACCAGGATGCCGACGATGAACACGAGGACGGGGCCGGTGTCGCTGCCGAAGTCGTCGGCGAGCAGGGCGGTACCGGCCACGGCCGAGAGCAGACCGGCCACCACCGTTCCGGTCGCGGTGCCGTGGTACCCGCGACGATCGAGCCACCAGGTGAGCCCGAGCAGGAGCGCCGCGCAGAGCAGGAAGACGATGCCCTCCTCTCCGACGTTGTCGGTGACCGAGGACGGCAGGAACGAGCCGCCGCCGAGGTCGCCGGAGTAGTCCTCGCACTCCTCGATGAAGCGGTCGAAGTCGCCCTCGTTGATGTAGGTCTCGCACTTGTCGGCACTGACCTCGCTGATGATCGTGGAGAACAGGCCCACCATCGTCAGCGCCCCGAGCCCGAGGAGCAGTGTTCGACCCTTGAAGCCCTTCAGCGCCCAGGCGGCCAGGAACAGCGCCGTCGCGAGCAGGTAGGTGAGCGCGCCGGACGAGCCGTCGCTCACGGTGACCGCAGTGGCGAACGCGGGGATGGCCAGCACGACCATGCCGACCGCAGCGGACTGCACGACCGCGACCTTCACGAACAGGCGCAGGGCGAGTGCTGCCGCGATGAGTGCGAACGTGGCGGCGATGGACTTGCCGCGGCTGACGTCGTCGCCGATCACGATGACGAGGAACCCGATGCCCACCAGGAAGCCGCCGATGCCCGACAGCGCCGCGCCGAACCCCGGCCGCGGGCGCTCGGCAGCATCGGCGCCCATGCCGTCGAGGAACCGCGTGATGACGTTGCCGGACCGAGCATCGCCCACTGCTGCCAGGGAGGCGGTTGCGCCGGGCGTGTCGTAGGCCGTGGGGGGCGTGGCGAACGGGATCACCGGGCTCGCGCCCAGGGGGTCGACCTGCTGCACGCCGTTGGTGGACACGTGCTCGGTGAACTCGCTGCCGTTCCAATAGCGCTGCTGGTAGCGACCGTACGGGTCGTTCACCCAACCTGGCAGTTGGCCTGGTACCTGTGTCGCCGGATCTTGCTCTGACATCGCCGAACCCCCATAGGTTTTTGTACAGCGTGGCATGCGCGGGGTGTCGGCATGGGTAAAGCTGTGCGCAGTGGCTCGCATCTCCGACCTCCTCGCGGCCGGCCGCACGTACTCGGTCGAGTTCTTCCCACCCAAGCACGAAGCCGGGTGGTTGAGCCTCGGGCGCACCATCTCCGAGCTCGAGCACCTCGAACCCGACTTCGTCAGCGTCACCTACGGCGCCGGCGGCAGCACGCGCACGCGCACCGCAGACCTGGTCAGCTGGGTGCGCCGCCAGACCAGCATCTCGCCGATGGCGCACCTCACCTGCGCCGGCCACACTCGCGCCGACATCCACGCGATCCTCACGGACTACCGGGCGGAGGGGGTCGAGAACATCCTCGCGCTCGGCGGCGACCTCCCGGCCGACGGACCCACCGCGAGCGACTACCGGTTCAGTGGCGAACTGGTCGACGACGTGCGCGAGTTCGGCGGCTTCTCCGTCGGCGTGGCCGCGCATCCCGAGCTGCACCCCCGCTCACCCGATCGCGACACGGATCGTCGCCACCTGGCCGCCAAGTTGGCCGCCGCCGACTTCGCCATCACTCAGTTCTTCTTCGACATCGAGCACTACGTCGTGATGGTCGACGAGCTCCAGTCGCTCGGCGTCGACAAGCCGGTGCTGCCGGGCATCATGCCGGTGAGCAACCTCGGGCAGATCACCCGCATGGCACACATGAGCGGCGCCGAGGTGCCCGCCTGGGTGGTGCAGGCGATGCAGAAGGCCGGCGACGATCTCGACGAGGCGGAACGCATCGGCGTCGAGCTGGCCACCGAGCTGTGCGCACGGCTCATCGAGGCCGGTGCGCCGGGCCTGCACTTCTACGCGCTCAACCGCAGCTGGGCCACTCGCGAGATCTTCGGCAACCTCGGTCTCCGCCCGCCTTCTGGCTGACACGCCCACGTGCGTAGAGTCGCACCATGACTGCATACGAGAAGCTGTACATCAACGGCCAGTGGGTGCCTTCGTCGGGCACCGACACCCTCTCGGTCACCGATTCGGCCACCGAAGAAGTGATCGCCACCATCCCCGAGGGCACCGCCGGCGATGTCGACGCTGCCGTCGCCGCCGCGAAGGCTGCGTTCCCGGCATGGAGCGAACTGCCCAAGGAAGAGCGCGCCGCATACCTGATGAAGATCCACGCCGGGCTCGAAGCGCGCACCGACGAGATCGCATCCACCATCGCCAAGGAAGTCGGCATGCCGCTCTTCCTCAGCAACCTCATCCAGGCGGGCCTGCCGAAGGCCAACTTCGCCATCGCCGCGCAGATGCTCGGCAGCTACGAGTTCGAGAAGCAGGTGGGCAACTCGCTCGTCGTGCGCGAGGCCATCGGCGTCGTCGGCTGCATCACCCCCTGGAACTACCCGCTGCACCAGATCGCGCTGAAGGTGGCCCCCGCACTCGCGGCCGGCAACACTGTGGTGCTCAAGCCCAGCGAAGTGGCGCCCATCAATGCGTTCATCCTCGCCGAGGTCATCGACGCAGCCGGCCTGCCGGCGGGCGTGTTCAACCTCGTCACCGGCGTCGGCCCGGTGGTCGGTGAAGCCATCTCGGCTCACCCCGACGTCGACATGGTCAGCTTCACCGGCAGCACCCGCGCCGGAAAGCGCGTGGCCGAGGTCGCCAGCCAGACGGTGAAGAAGGTCTCGCTCGAGCTGGGCGGCAAGAGCGCCAACGTCATCCTCGGCGACGCCGACTTCGCCAAGGCCGTCGCCGATGGCGTGGGCAAGTGCTTCCTCAACAGCGGTCAGACCTGCACCGCGCTCACTCGCATGCTGGTGCCGCGCGACCGTCTCGCCGAGGTGGAGGAGATCGCCACGGCCACCGCCGCGGCCTTCACGCCGGGCAACCCGTTCGAGCAGACCAGCCGCATCGGGCCGCTCGTGTCCGCAGCGCAGCTCGAGCGCGTGCGCGGGTTAACCCGCGCACGCGCTCGAGCTGCGCT
>CAZWCU010000014.1:33725-34268 GCA_964632715.1 uncultured Bifidobacterium sp.
GAGCGCGTGCGCGGGTTCATCCAGAAGGGCATCGACGAAGGCGCCACGCTGCTCACCGGTGGCACCGAGAGCCCGGAAGGCCTCGAGCAGGGGTACTTCGTGGCCCCCACGGTGTTCAGCAACGTCACTCGCGACATGACCATCGCCAAGGAGGAGATCTTCGGCCCGGTGCTGTCGATCATCCCCTACGACTCCGAGGAAGAAGCCGTCGAGATCGCCAACGACACCATCTACGGCCTCGCCGGCGGTGTGTGGGGCGAGGCCGACCACGCCAAGGCCGTCGCCCGCAAGATCCGTGCCGGTCAGGTCGAGGTCAACGGCGGCGCCTTCAACGTGATGGCACCGTTCGGTGGCTACAAGCAGAGCGGTCTCGGCCGCGAAGCCGGCACCTTCGGCCTGGAAGAGTTCCTCGAGGTCAAGTCCCTCCAGCTCTAAGGTTGCTGCCGCGCCGACTTTGCGTCGGCCCATGACGGGGTGAACGGGGTCGGGTGGGCGATACTGGATGCCCGAATGGCTGCGCCCACCGTCACCGTCGCCGAGCCG
>CAZWCU010000015.1:0-11555 GCA_964632715.1 uncultured Bifidobacterium sp.
CCTGCAGCTGGCCAGGTATCTGGCCCGACCGGCCGGCCGAGTGGACGATTTGCCCGGCCTCATCCTGTGCCACGGCTTTCCAATCGGCCCGCTGGACGCGCGGCAGAGCGCCATCACGTTCCCCGAGATCATCGATCGCATCGCCAACGAGCAACGGTGGGCGGCGATGACGTTCACGTTCCGGGGCTGCGGCACCAGCGAGGGCGACTTCTCGCTGCAGGGCTGGGTCGACGACCTGCGCGCCGCCATCGATCACCTCATCGCGGAGACCAGTCCGTTGGGCATCTGGCTGGTGGGCACCAACACCGGCGGATCGATCGCCACCTGTGTCGCCGCCGACGACCCACGCGTGCGTGGCGCCGCGCTGCTCAGCCCCCGCGCCGACTTCGACGACTGGGCCGCGCAGCCGCGCCGGTTCCTGGAGCACGCTCGCGAGATCGGCGCCATCCGCACGCCCGGCTTCCCCGCATCGTTCGACGAGTGGGGTCGCGAGCTGCGTCGGTTCCGTCCGGTCGACGCCGCGCGCCGGTTCGCGCCGCGGCCGCTGCTGGTGATGCACGGCGACGACGACGAGAGCGTGCCCACCGCCGACGCCCGCCAGTTGGCGGAGGCCCACGGTTCCGCCGAACTGAGGCTGATCAACGGCGCCGGCCACCGCCTGCGCCACGATCCGCGTGCGGTGGCGGTGCTGCTCGGGTGGCTCGACCGTCAGCGACTCGGCGACATCTGACGCGACCGCGGGCGGTCAGCTGTCGTAGCCGTCGAGGTTCGTGGCGTGCCACTGCCACGCGCTGGCGATGATGTCGTCGAGGTCGCGTGTGGCGGTCCAGCCCAGCACCTCGTGCGCCCTGGTGGGATCGGCGTAGGTGCTCACCGGGTCGCCGATGCGACGCGGTGTGATCTCCACCGGCACCGGCAGGCCGCCGATGCGTTCGGTGGCGGCGATCACCTCGAGCACGCTGCTGCCCACGCCGGTGCCGAGGTTGAGCGCGGTGGTGTCGCCGCCACCGGCGAGGTAGGAGAGTGCTGCCAGGTGCGCGGTGGCCAGGTCGTCGACGTGGATGTAGTCGCGGATGCACGTGCCGTCGGGCGTGGGGTAGTCGTCGCCGAACACCTTGATCGCCCCGGCGCGACCGAGCGCCGCCTTCATCACCAGCGGCACCAGGTTCAGCGACTGCGACCAGTCCTCGCCGATGCGACCGTCGGCGCTGGCACCGGCTGCGTTGAAGTAGCGCAGGCTCACCGAGCGCAGACCGGCGGTCTCGCCGTACCAGTGGAGCAGTCGTTCGGTGATGGCCTTGCTCTCGGCGTAGACGCTCTCCGGGTGCAGTGCGGCCGACTCGTCGACCGGTACCGACGCCGGCGTGCCGTACACCGAGCACGAGGAGGAGAACACCAGGTTGCGCACGCCGGCGGCGAGGACGGCCTCGACGAGGTGCACCGTGCCCGTGACGTTGTTGAGCCAGTACTTCTCCGGGCGCTGCATCGATTCGCCGACGTTCTTGTACGCCGCGAAGTGCACGACCTGTTCGATCTGGTGGCGGGTGCACAGCTCGGTGACGAGGGCTCGGTCCGCGATGTCGCCGACGACGAGCTCGGCGTCGATCACCGCGGATCGATGACCGAACTCCATGCTGTCGAGCACCACCACCCGGTGACCCTCGGCGGTGAGCAGTCGCACCGTGTGCGACCCGATGTAGCCGGCCCCGCCGGTGACCAGAACGTTCATGCGTGCCGAGCATAGGGGTGCGCACCGGCGCGCGACGGGCAGGTGGGCCCTCAAGTGAGTAGCGTCGTCGACCGATAGCAATGTGTGAAGAACATCGCGCGGAGGGGCCCGTCAACATGAGGTGGCCGCGCGCCGGAATCGTCGTCGTCCTGCTGGCAGCAGTGCTCGCGTGGCCCTCCGCGGCCACCGCAGCCACGTCGATGTCCATCCGCTGGCAGCTGCCCGCCAACGGGCTGTACGCGATCGGCATCGATCACGTGAAGCTCGACGGCACCAGCGCCGGCGGCTACGAGCAGTTCTACGAGTACCCGTACTCGCTCTACCAGAACAACCCGATCCTGCCGAACCCGGTGGGTGTGAACTCGACGCCCACGCTGTCGCAGGTGCGGATGGAGTTCTACGATCGCCCGACCTCACCGGCCGGCAACTACAACCCGCTCAACGGCGACGGTGCGGTCGCGATCCGCATCAACCCGTCCGCCGCGCCGAACATCGGCATGGTCACGTTCCCGGTGCCCGGCGGCCCGAACGTGGGCAAGTTCTTCGGCGACGTGCTGTCGCGCACGACGGTCACACCCGATCGTGTGCGCATCGAGATCTTCCAGACCACCGGCCAGCCGCTCACCAGCACTGGGTATGCGATGGACGCGTTCAGCGCCAGCAACAGCGTCGGTGCTGCGTACAACACCGGTCCGCTGTGGAACGGGCAGTACATCGCGTTCATCACCGACACCGCCACCGGTCGTCAGGCCATCGGTTTCATGAACCTGTCGGGCAACACGAAGTTCGACCTCGACCTCGACATCACCTGCTTCGGCATCGACGAGTGCCAGTGGTCCGGCGCGGTGGGCAACAGCCAGGGTCAGTTCCACTCGCTGAACCCGACGCGGCTCGTCGACACCCGCACCGGCCTGGGCATGCCCGGATCGTTGGCCCCCGGCGACGGTCGCAACTCGGACCCGAACTCGCTGCACCGCATGCAGTCACGGCTCGGTCACGAGTTCCAGGTCGCCGGCGTCGGCGGAGTGCCGGCTCGTGGTGTCAGTGCAGTACTGCTCAACATCACCGTCACCGGTGGCAGCCACTCGGGCGCCGTCCGCCTGATCCCGAAGCCGCCGCGCTCGGCCGTGTGGCAGGACCAGTCGTCGTACCCGGCGGGCAACTACCAGGCGCCCGGCATCTACTGGAACGCGTGGGACACCAGAGCCTCGATGCAACTCGTGAAGGTGGGTGTCGGCGGCCGCGTGCGCGTCGAGTCGTACTCGCAGGGTCACGTGCACTTCCTCGTCGATGTCGTCGGTTGGGTCGACCAGGGTCAACCCAACCAGGGTGGCGACCGGCTCGTCACCGTCAGTCCGCAGCGCTTGCTCGACACGCGAACGGGTGCCGGCGGTCCGCAGTTGCCGTTCGGGCTCAGCGACACGCGCCAACTCGACGTCACCGACGTGGCCGGCATCCCCTCCGGCGCGAAGGCCGTCATCGGCAACGTCACCGCCACGCAGTCCACCGGTCGCGCATGGCAGCTGGTGTGGCCGGCAGGCACCGCACAGCCCAACGCCTCCGTCCTGAACACGCACACCGGCACCACGCGACCGAACATGGTGCTGGCCGGCGTGGGGCAGAACGGCCAGTGGTCCATCTTCAACAACACCGCCACGACGGCGCTCATCTTCGATGCCACCGGTTACTTCACGGCCACGGGCGGCTCCACCGGCAAGATCACCGCCGTCCCGTCGGCGGTGGTGCTCGGCAACACCTCGCGTGCCGCGGGCTCCGATGTCGCGCTGCGAGTGGTCGGCACGGGCGGCGTGGCCACCTCCGGAGTGGCGGCAGTGTTCGTGCTCATCACCTCCGGCGGTCCGGGGAGCGGGTGGGTGACCGCGTACCCCAGCGGAGGCACGAGACCGAACGTCTCCAACGTGAACTGGATCCCAGGTCAGACCGCGGTGAACCTCGCACTGGTGCCGGTGGGCGCGGATGGCAACATCCGCATCTACAACAGCAGCGCGGCGAGCATCACGGTCAGCGTGGTGGGCTGGGTCAACTGATCGTGAGCCAGTCGATGTGGATGTCGGTGGGTTCAGCGCGCCGCGCGCTCGGCGGCGGCCCGCGCTTGAACGGTCTGCAGTGCGTCAGCCTTGTCGGCCCGCGTGCTGATGCGGTTCGGCGCGGACGTGGTGTAGAGACTGGCGAGCACGGGGATGGGGTCCAGGCGGCTCTGCGCGGTGACGCGGATGAGCATGTCCCAGTCGATCAGCGCGGTGAGCGACTCGTCGAAGTGCAGTTCGCCGGTGCCGGCGCGGAACGCGGTGGCGCCGAGGTCGATGAACGGGCCGAGCAGCATGTCGTCGCGGGAGAACGGGACGCGGTAGAGCAGCGTGATGTCGCCGTCGTCCTCGGGCTCGCGGATCTGCGCGCCGTACACGGCGGCGGTGGACTCGTGGGTGCGCAGATGGCCGGCCGCGGCGGCCAGCCATCCGGGCGCCATGATGTTGTCGTCGTCGGCGAAGGCGATCACCTCGCCGGTCGCGCGGCCGATCGCCAGGTTGCGAGCCGCGGCGGCACCGACGCCGCCACCCTGCAGCACCACCAGGCGAGGGTCGTCGATGCCGGCGAGCACAGCGGCAGTGTGGTCGGTGCTGCCGTCGTCGACGACGATCAGCTCGACCTGCACGTTGGCCTGTCGCAGCACGGACTGCACGGCTCGCGGCAGCAGATCGGCTCGGTTGCGGGTGGGCAGCACCACGCTGACGGTGGTGGCCAGTTGCGTCGGGTCGCCGGCGTTCCACAGCGTGGCCCAGATGACGGTCTGCGCGAGCGCAGCGGCACCTTGCTGGTCGCGCAGCGCGGCGAGCTGCTCATGAGCGCGCTCGATCTGCTGATGCAGGGCGACGAGGTCGGCAGCGTGCTGGTCGAGGGCGGCCTGGTGCGCGGCCAGAGCAGCAGCCTGAGTGGCATGGTCGGCGCGCAACGCGTCGATTCCCAGGCGACGGGTGACGGCGCGTCGCAACGAGGGGAGAGCCATCGAGGGGAGCCTAGTGGGAGTGTGCTCAGCGAGGCTGACCTCTATGCTCCTTCCCTTGTGGGATCCTCTGTTGCGGTCATCGGTACTGGTTACGTCGGTCTCACCACCGGAGCATCGCTCGCCCACTTCGGTCATCGGGTGGTCTGCGCCGATGTGAGCCAGGCTCGCGTGGCGTCGCTCACTGCCGGCCAGATCCCCTTCTACGAGCCAGGTCTTGCCGAGCTCGTGCAGGAGTGCGTGCTGTCGGGGCGGTTGTCGTTCACCACGTCGAACGCCGATGCCGTGGCCGACGCCGAGTTCGTCTTCCTCTGCCTGCCCACCCCGCAGGGTGCCGACGGCGCCGCCGACCTGTCCTACGTGCAAGCGGCCGCGGCCAGCATCGGCCCGTCGCTGCAGCCCGACACCGTGGTGGTCAACAAGAGCACCGTGCCCGTGGGCGCCGCGCTCCTGGTCAGCAGCATCATCGACCGCCCCGACATCCACGTGGTGTCGAACCCCGAGTTCCTGCGCGAGGGCACCGCTGTGGGCGACTGCCTGCGACCCGACCGAGTGGTCATCGGTGCCACCGACCTGCCGGCCGCACATCGGCTCGCTGCGCTGTATCAGACCAATGGGGCGCCGGTGCTCATCACCGACCCGGCCTCCGCGGAGACCGTCAAGTACGCGGCCAACGCGTTCCTGGCCGCCAAGCTGTCGTTCGTCAACTCGGTGGCCACGTTGTGCGAGGCGTTCGGCGCCAACGTCACCGATGTGGTGCGCGGCATGAGCCTCGACCATCGCATCGGCACGCACTTCATGAACCCCGGCCCCGGTTGGGGTGGGTCGTGCCTGCCGAAGGACACCGCGGCACTCGTGCACATGGCCGAGGAAGCCGGGTACGACTTCGAGCTGCTGCGCAGCGTCATCGACGCCAACGACTCGCATCGCGAGCGGCTGGTCGACAAGATCGAGCTGGCCGCCGGCGGATCGCTCAGCGGTCGCGTGGTGGCGGTGTGGGGCCTGGCGTTCAAGGCCGGCACCGACGACGTCCGCGAGTCGCCGGCCGTCGCGGTGGTGCGGTCGCTGCTCGCTCGCGGCGCCACCGTGCAGGCCTTCGATCCGCAGGCCACGGTCGCGCTCGAGGGTCTCGTGCAGGTCCCGTCGGCCCTCGAAGCCGTGCACGATGCCGATGTGCTGGTGCTGCTCACCGAGTGGCCCGAGTTCGCGCACGTGCCGCTCGAGCACGTCGGCCACGAACTGCGCGGGGCCACCGTGGTCGACGCCCGCAACCTGCTCGACCGCAAGGCCGCAGCTGCGGTCGGCCTCCACGTCGTCGGCATCGGCTCATGAGAGCGTTGGTCGCCGGCGGCGCCGGCTTCATCGGGTCGCACCTCAGCGATCGCCTGCTGGCCGACGGGCACACCGTGGTGGCCATCGACAACTTCATCAGTGGCCGTCCGCAGAACGTCGCGCACCTCGCCGATCATCCGGCGTTCACGCTCATCGACCACGACATCACCAAGCCGCTGCCCGATCACGACGCGCTCCATCCGTCGCAGCGGTTCGACACGGTGTTCCATCTCGCCAGTCCTGCGTCGCCGTCGGACTTCCTGCGCATCCCGCTCGAGATCCTCGAGGTGGGCAGCACCGGCACGCGCATCATGCTCGACCTCGCGGTGCGCGACAGCGCGCGGTTCATGCTCGCATCCACCAGCGAGGTCTACGGCGATCCGCTGGTGCACCCGCAGCCCGAGTCGTACTGGGGCAACGTCGACAGCATCGGCCCGCGCAGCTGCTACGACGAGGCGAAGCGCTACGCGGAGGCGCTCACGTTCGCCTACCGCCGAGTGCACGAAGCCGACACCACGATGGTGCGCATCTTCAACACCTACGGTCCGCGCATGCGCATCGACGACGGGCGAGTGCTGGTCAACTTCATCGTCCAGGCGCTCAGCGGCCAGCCGCTCACGGTGCACGGCGACGGCATGCACACGCGCAGCTACTGCTTCGTCTCCGACCTCGTCGACGGTCTGGTCAACGTCGCCCGTCGCGGTGGCCCCGGGCCGTACAACGTCGGCAACCCGGTGGAGTGCACGGTGCTCGACCTCGCCGAGCAGGTCATCGCGATCACCGGTTCGTCCAGCACCATCGAGTTGATGCCGCTGCCGGCCGAACGCGCGGGCGATCCGCAGCGCCGCCGACCGGACCTGCACCGCATCACCACCGATCTGCAGTGGGTGCCGAAGGTGGGGCTCGACGAGGGCATGCGGCTGATGATCGCTGCCATCGCCGCTGAGCTCGACGCGGTCGACTGAACCGCGCTGCACGCGCAGCGGGCGACGGAGTCGCCGCGCGGCCTCCCGGTAGCATCGTGCCGTGACGAACGGAGCGGCGGCCACGCAGCGCACGCCGGCAATGGTGCGGGTCGTGCTCATCAACTTCGATGGTGGCGACGTCACGCTGCGCTGCATCGGTGCGTTGCGAGCCACCGAGTACCCGCGTGAGCGGCTGCAGATCGTGGTCGTCGACAACGCCTCGGTCGACGGACTGGTGTGGGTGCTGCGCGAGCAGTACCCGGACGTCACGCTGATCGAGAGCGACGTCAACGAGGGCTTCGCCCGCGGCTGCAACCTCGCGCTGCGCGACCTCGACGGCATCGACTACGTGGCGCTCGTCAACAACGACGCGATCGTGTCGCCCGACTGGTTGCAGCCGCTGCTCGACGGGTTCGACGGCCCGAAGGTGGGCGCGGTGTGCCCGAAGCTGTTGCTCAACGTGACGGCGCACGCGGTGATGGTGCGGCCCGAACGACTGACCACTCTGCCCGACGGCCGCGCCGTTGGTGTGCGCGTGCAACAGGTCATCGTCGACGGTGTCGACCGCACGAGTGCCGTGCGGTTCGACGAGCGGTTCTGGTCCGATGATCGGGCACGCGAGAACGACCGCGACGGTGCTTGGAGCAAGGGTCTCGCCTCGGTGTGGTGGCCGGTCGAGTCGCCCGACTCCGTCGAGCACGTGGAGCTGGTCGTGGCCACCACGGAGCCCAGCACCGCGGAGGTGGGGCCCGCCGGAGCCCTGCTGCCGGTGACGCTCTCCGCCAGTGCGACGTCGGTGCCGTGCACGCTCGACCGCACTGTCCGCATCATCAACAGCGCCGGTGGCGCCCTGTACGCCGGGTGGTTCGGCGGCGACCGCGGGTTCATGGAACCGGATCTCGGTCAGTACGACGAGCCACAGGAGGTGTTCGCCTGGTGTGGCGGCGCAGTGCTGTTGAGCACCGCGTACTTGCGTGAGGTGGGCATCTTCGATCCGTCGTACTTCCTGTACTACGAGGACTTCGACCTGTCGTGGCGCGGTCGTTCCGCGGGCTGGACGTACCGCTACGAGCCGCGGTCGGTGGTGTTCCACGAGCATGCGTACTCCAGCAAGGCGGGCAGCAGCTTCTTCTCGTTCTGGGTGGATCGCAACCGACGCCTCACCCTGGTGAAGAACGCGCCGGCGAAGGTGGCTGCCCGCGCGGCGGTGGGGGCCGGCGTGTCGCTCACCCGCGACCTCGTCTACCACGCCTACACGCAGCTGCGGCGGAAGCGACCGCCGAGCCCGCGCGTGGTGAAGCGACGCCTGCTCGACTTCTGGTCGTTCGCCGGCGCGGTGCCCGCCGCGATGCGCGAACGCCGCCGGCTGTCGCGAGCACGCGTGGTGTCGCACGACGACATCGCCGCCTGGACGGTGCACAAGTGAAGATCGGCATCTACAACCTGTACTGGTCCACCTTCGGCGGCGGCGAGCAACAGGCGGGCGGCATCGCTGATGCGCTGTCGGCGGACCACGAGGTGGAACTGCTCGGTCCGGTGGCGATCGATCTCGACCACTTCCGTGAGCGGCTCGGTCTGCGGCTGGAAGGCGTCACGTTCCGCAAGATCATCGGCGACGAGTACGCGGCATCGTTGGCGTCGGCCGACTACGAGGTGTTCGTCAACCACACGTATCGCAGCGTGGCGCCGAACCTCGCTCCGCACGGCATCTACTTCGTGATGTTCCCGCATCCGTTCATCGAGACGCCGATGCACCGCCGCGTCCGGCACGCCGCCGGGCGCTACGCCTCGCCGGTGCGGGTGCTCAGCGGCATCGGCCGCGATTCGCGCACGCGTCAGGTGGTGGTGCAGGGCCCAACCCTGCTGCAGGTGGCGCCCGGCGTGCGGTCGTTGCGTCTCGAGATGAGCACGCTGGTCGACGAGGACGTCGACGCGACGCTGGTGCACCCCGGTGCCTCGCTCGTTCGCCACCGAGTCGGCCGGTCGACCACGCTCGAGTTCGAGCTCGACGGCACCGAGGTGGGGCACGTGCTGCTCAGTCCCGTGCTGCTCGGCGAAGCTCGCGACGACCGCGCCAGGCTGCGACTGCGATCGGTGCATGCCGACGGTGTCGCCGTGCCGGCGGGGCAACTGTCGCTGCGCGAGCGCCTCGTGGCCGCGGACCAGACCGCGTTCTTGCGCAGCTACCAGCGAGTGGTCGCGTTGAGCGACTACACCCGCGGCTGGACTCGCACCTGGTGGGGGCGAGGCGATGCGGTGGTCTCGCCTCCCGTCGTGATGCGCGAGCCCGGGGAGAAGACCAACCTGATCCTGTCCGTCGGCCGCTTCTTCGACGAGCGCAGCGGTCACTCGAAGCGTCAGCTGGAGTTGGTGCGCGCGTTCCGCACCCTCATCGACGGTGGCCTCACGGGATGGCGGCTGGTGCTGATCGGTGGCTGCAGCCCCGCCGACCGGGAGTACGCGATGGCCGTGCGTCGCGAGGCGCAGGGTCTGCCCGTGGAGGTGCGCTTGAGTGCTCCGGGCGCCGTGCTCGACGCGCACGTGGCGGAGGCATCGATCTACTGGCACGCGGCCGGCTTCGGCAGCGACCTCGCACTGCACCCCGACCGCGCGGAGCACTTCGGCATCGCGCCCATCGAGGCGATGTCGGCGGGTGCGGTGCCGGTGGTGTTCGGTGCCGGTGGGCCGGCCGAGGTGGTGCAGCACGATGTGAACGGGCTGCACTTCCACACGCTCGACGAGCTCGTGCAGCACACGCTGCGACTGGTGAGCGACGTCGAGCTGCGCGCCCGGCTCAGTGCAGCGGCGGTGCAGCGCGCGCACGAGTACGACCGAGCACACTTCGAGATGTCGGTCCGCCAGTTGGTGGCCGGCCTGTTCGCCCCGACGCCACCCACGCCCTCGTCCTGATCCATCGGAGTCCGAGATGTCCACGCCGCCCGCACCCACCGGCCCCACCGGCAACCACTACGACAAGTACGCCAGCCAGAACGGCATCGAGCGGCGGATGATGCAGGGCTTCCTCTCCACGCTCGACGAGATGGTCGACGGCCTTGCGCCGCGCTCGGTGCTGGAGGTCGGTGTGGGCGAAGGCGAGATCCTGCAGCGCATCAGCACGCGCTTCCCCGAGGCCACCACCATCGGCATCGACCTGCCCGACGACGAGCTCGCCGCGGAGTGGGAACGCCGGGGGGTCACGGCCGAGTTCGGCGACGTCACCGCGCTGCGCTTCGACGACGGCCAGTTCGACCTGGTGCTCGCGATCGAGGTGCTCGAGCACGTGCCGCAGCCCGAACGGGCGTTGGCGGAGATCGCCCGGGTGTGCTCCGGGGCGGTGGTGCTGTCGGTGCCGTTCGAGCCCGTCTGGCGAGTGGGCAACATGGCCCGGGGGCGCTACCTGCGGCAGCTGGGCAACACACCGGGCCACGTGAACCACTGGCACCGATGGTCGTTCGCGAAGGCGGTGGGCCGGCACTTCGACGTGCAGCGGGTCGCCAGCCCGATGCCGTGGACCATGGTCAAGGCGACGGCTCGGCCTCGCTGACCGCCCGGCCGGCGGCCGCACGCACGGTCCACACTCGTGCCGCCAGGAACCAGCCGACGTCGGCGGCCAGGAACACCATGCGAGCGGTGAGCGCGACGAGCGCGGCCGTTCCGCTGCCGAGGTCGTCGCGCAGCGCGGCGGTGAGCACGGCTTCGCGCACGCCGATGCCGCCGGGAGCGGGCAGCGTGACGATGCCGACCAGCCAGGAGGCGACACCGGCGACGACGATGGTGCCGAGGCTCACCGAGGGGGAGAACGCGCGAGCCACCAGCCAGGTGGCCAGGCCGACGAGGAACCATGCCGGCAGCGAACCGGCCACGAGGCCGAGCAGCCGGCGGGCGCCGAGGCCGCGGTCGTCGACGCCGGCTTTGGCGAGGAGCAGTCGACGCAGGTGTGGTTCCAGGATGACGGCTGTGATGCCGGCGCCGAACCCCACCGCCCACCATGGTGTGTCGGTACCGGGCAACACGGCCCCGCCGGCGACCACGACGGCTGCGGCGCTGACGAGCACCACCGTGGACAGGATGACGCTGGCGTACGCGGCCCGGCGCGGCACGCCGCCGCGTGTGGCCAGTTCGCCTTGGCCGACCAGGTGCCACACGCCGCCCGGTGCGTACTTGCCCATCTGGCCGGTCATGAACCACCGCATCGCGTCGTCGAGCGGCACCGTGGCACCGAGCGCGTGCATCGTCGCGTGCCACCGCTGGGCGATGAAGGCGACGGCGAGGACGGCCACCAGCAGGCTGGCCACGAGCAGCCCCCAGTTGGCGTCGCGCACCGCGCGCTGCACCTCAGGCCAGTGACGCGACAGCGTGCGGGCGAGACCGGCAGCCGCGGCCGCGACGATGACCACCGCGAGCACCACCGACAGGCGGCGGCGTGTGCGCGGTTGCATCATTCGTCGAGGAGTGGCAGGTGGATCGGGGTGTGGTCGCTGGCGAGCGGCCGATCGCGATCGAGCTG
>CAZWCU010000015.1:11655-15009 GCA_964632715.1 uncultured Bifidobacterium sp.
GGTCGGTAGATGGCGTAGCTGCGCACGATGGTGGCGGCCGAACGGCGAACGTACTGGCCGCTGCTCTTCACCAGACGCGAGGGACGGGTCTGCGGGTTGACACCGATGGGCACGGAGGCGACGGCGAGCCCTTCCGCGCCGGCCTGGATGAGCGTCTCCAGCGTGTAGGTGTAGCGACCGAACACGTGCAGGCGCATCGCGGCCTCGCGGTCGAACGCACGGAAGCCACTCGCCGCATCGGCGATGGTGGTGCCCGAGAACTTGCGGACCACCCAGCTGCCCAGCCGTTGCAGCCGCTTCTTCACGCCGGAGAACTCGGGGACCGACTCGATGGGACGCTCGCCGACGACGATGTCGGCCTGCCCGAGCAGCACCGGCGTGACGATGTCGGGGATGAACGACGCGTCGTACTGGTTGTCGGCGTCGGTGTTGACGATGATGTCGGCACCGAGCTTCAGTGCGGTGTCGAGGCCGGTGAGGAACGCGGCGGCGAGGCCACGGTTGCGGCGGTGGCGCACCACGTGGTGCACACCGAGCTCGTGGGCCACCTCGGTGGTGCGGTCGGAGCTGCCGTCGTCGATGACGAGCCACTCGACGATGTCGACACCGGGCACCTCGCGGGGGAGGTCGGCCACGGTCGCCGGCAGCGTGGCCTCCTCGTTGAAGCAGGGGATCTGGATGATCAGCTTGGTGACTCTGCCGTCGGGTGTCATCGGCGACGAATCTACCCACGCGGCCGCGCCGGCCCGGCGATGCACCCTCCGCCGAGCCAGCGGCGTCCGACGCCGATATGTTGCGCGTGCGGCTTCCCCCACGCCCCGTTTCGGTGATGAAGGAGGACGATCGTGCACGATCTCGGTCGATTGGTTCGTGACGCGGGAGGGTCCAACCCGCGGTTGGCGCTGGCGTCGGTGCGGGCACTGGAGGACGAGCTCGACTGGCTGCTGGTGAGAGCCGTCCGGCTCGCGCGAGACGAGGGCTACGAGTGGGGTCGCATCGGTCGACTGCTCGGTCGTTCCCGCCAGTCGGTGCGGGAGCGGTTCGACCGTCTCGCGCCGCGGCAGCCTCCGCTGCCGCCACACCTGCGCGGGCGCGACGACTTCGAGCGCCATCAGCTCGACCTGCACGAGTCGACCGCCGATCTTCGCCGCCGTCGCGAGTTCGAGAGCGGAGATGCCGTGTTCTGGTAGGCCCAACGACAGGTTTCCCTGCACGTGATGCAGGGAAACCTGTCGCCGGCCGACACGAACAACTGTCGCTGGCCGACGAACCATCCATCGCGCCGCAGCTCGGGGTGCCATCGCAGGCCCGCTGACTAGCATCGACGATCATGTCCGACGATGCCGACCTCGCCCGTCCGGACGGGGTGGGGTCGTTACTCGCGTTCGACCCACCCGATCCGCCGGCGGCCGACGGCGCGGTCGACGCGGTGGAGGCGGTGGCACTCGGCGGCGTGGTGCTGGTGGCGGTGGTGGCGATGATCTCGCTCGCCGGCGCGCACCTGGGAGTGCACTCGCTGCCGATGGTCGCGGTCACCACGGTGGCGGTGGTCGTGGCCGTCGTGCTCGCGGTTCGACGGTGGAGTCTGCTGCGGATCACGAGGCCCGGGCGGTCGGCGGCGCTCGTGCTGCCCGCGCTGCTGATCGGGACGGTGCTGTTCTTCCCCGGCTTCCGCTACGCCACCGGCGACAAGGACCCGGGCATCTACGTGCTGCACGCCACCTCCATCGCCGACACCGGCGAGATCGCCATCGCCGAGCCGCTGCTGCAGCAGGCGGGTGCATTCGACGACGCGAGCGGCCGCAGCATGGGCGAGTGGCTCGGCTTCGTGTGGGACTGGCCCGACAGCGAGGTGCTGCCCAGCTTCTACCACCTGTGGCCGGCGTTCATGGCGACGTGGTTCGACGCGCTCGGCTTCGGTGCGGTGTCGGTGCTGAACCCGCTGCTCGGGCTGCTGTGCCTGCTGCTCGCGTTCGCGGTGGGTCGGCGAGTGGCCGGACCGCTCGTCGGCGGCGCGGCCGCGCTGCTGCTCGCCACCAACATGATGGAGGTGTGGCAGGCGCGGTACCCGACCGCGGAGGTGCTCGCGCAGGCGCTGTTCCTCGGTGCCGCGCTCGCGCTCACGCTGGCGTTGCGCACCGCACGCCCGCCCTACGCGGTGGCCGGCGGGTTGCTGGTCGCTGCGGGCTTCCTGGCGCGCGGCGAAGGCGTCGCGCTCGTGCTGATGGCCGCAGCCGGGGCATCGTTGGCCATCGGGCTGCAGTGCCGGCAACGCGTGGCCCAGTGGTTCGTGGCAGGGCTGGCGGCGCCGCTGGCGTTCGCGCTCTACCAGGCGTACGTGGTGGCGGAGGTCTACTCCAGCAAGAACGACGTCCCGTCGTTCGGCGCGGTCGGGTTGTTGCTGCTGCTCGCGGTTGCGTTCGCAGTGGTCGGCCACACCCTTCCTCTCGGTGCCACGGCTCGGCGCATCGCCGCCACGGCGCAGGGGCGCCTGGCCGCGCGCGGTGTGAGCGCCGCGCAGTGGGTGCGATGGGCGTGCACGGTGGTGGCGGTGAGCCTGTTCGCGCTCGCGGTCGTGCGGCCGTGGTTCGGCGACGACTACTTCCTCTACGGTGCCGAGAGCATTCGCAGCTACGACGAGCGATCGCTGCACCGGTTGGCGTGGTTCTTCTCCTGGCCCGGAATGGTGCTGGCGTTGATCGGTCTGCTGTGGGTGATCTGGGCGCGGTGGAACGCCGCACGTGTGCTGGTGGTGGGCGCCTCTCTCGTCTTCCTGGTGCTGTTCCTGTTCCACGCCAGCAACTCGCCGTACCTGATGTGGTGGGGGCGCCGCTTCATCCCCGCGGCGGTGCCCGGTGTGGCGCTCCTCATCGCGATGTCGTTGGCGCCGCTGTCCACGTTCGCCGTCCGGCGCGCCCAGCCGGCTCCGGCCATCCGCCGTCGCGCCGCGTGGGCCACCGTGGTGCTCGTCGCGATCTGTGGCTACCAGTTCAGCCAGTCGATCGAACTGCGCGGTCACGACGAGAAGGCTGGCTCGTACGGGGTGGCGCTGCTGGTGGCCGATGTCGCCGAAGGCGAGCGCGGTGTCTTCCTGTGGGAGCGCGGCGCGTGCTGCAGCGCCGCATACATGTTGTTCGGGTCGCCCACCTGGGTGTTGGGCGGCGTCGACTCGGCCACGCTGCCCGTCGACCCGGTGGAGTACCCCGACTACCTGCGCCGAGTGTCGGCGGCTGCGGAGGAGCAACCCGTGTTCGTGGTGATGAGTGCGACCTCGGCGCTGCCCGACGACACCGGCCTGGAGTTCGCGGAGGTGCGTCGCGTCACGGGCTCGCTCGCCGTGTGGGAAGAGCAGTC